>DAOTXP010000001.1:0-7884 GCA_034435275.1 Anaerolineales bacterium
ATCTACTTGGGGCCCTTGTCAAGGCTGTTATAGATATAAAGATTGTACCAATCCTTCATCAAGCACTGAACAACAACGCCAGTGCGATTCAACCTGCGGCGCTGTCACTGACAACTGCGATGTTTTTTGCGGCGGTCCACCCGACCCGACTTCTCCTCCCTCATCCACCAACACCCCGACCCCGACCGGCACTCTGACACCGACCCCGGTTCCCTCCTCTCCAACTCTGGTCTGCCAGGCATACGATCCAGTTACCGCTACTACTCCTATAAAATTCACCTGGACTGCCGGCACCGGCCTCCAGGTTTGGGACAGTACCGGCGACTGGTGGTGGAACGCCGATGCCTCCTCCCCCTTGACTGTTTCCTCTGTCAATAACGCCGGATTTGTACCGGGCATTCCGC
The DNA here is from genome assembly GCA_034435275.1 of Anaerolineales bacterium. Lineage (GTDB taxonomy): Bacteria > Chloroflexota > Anaerolineae > Anaerolineales > Villigracilaceae > JBFMCC01. The sequence continues at coordinate 405 of DAOTXP010000001.1, forward strand.
CGGGCCGGACTGTTTCCGGTCGGACCACCTATAATTACATAAACTTTTCTTCTACCTCAACCGTCGTCTGTCCTATACCAACCTCCACCCCATCACCCACTCCAAGCCTGACCAACACCCCGACTCCGACTGCCACCCCGATCCCGGCCGCCTGGATCAAGCTCAAAGATACTTCATTTGTCTCAACCAACGACCTGGTCAACACCATTCCCGCCTCTCCTCTTGCCTATGACGCAGACGACACAACTGCCGCCCAGTTCAACAGCTACGACGTAGTCTTGACAACGGATTAATAAAAAAAAACACCATCACCAGGCTTCCAGAAACCTCAGCGACGGTGTTTTCTATAAAATTTAGAACCTACATCCCAATCGCCTTCAACATCTCCTCATTGCTGGCGAACTTGAATTCCTCCAGCCCGCGCTTTTCGGCCTCGGCCTTTTCGACGGCCTCCAGTTTCTTCACGTCCGCGTTGCGGACGATGGGTTTGTCGGCGCGTTCGAGCAGGGCGCCCAATCGCTCGGTATTCGCGCCGTTGGGCGGGAGGGTCTGTAAATACTGCCACACGGCCCGGGAGGCATTGGTGCCGTCCTTGCGGGCGTAACCCACCAGGCCGCTGCTGGCCTGCCGCGACCAGCCGCCCACGAACACGTCTGCGATGGGCTGTTTGGTCTGCGGATCGTAGGCCTCGTAGGAGATGCCGTCCACGGGGAAGCGCGGAGTGGGATTCTTGACGAACTCGTTCCACTCGACAGGCAGGCCGAAGGTGTCGTCCACTTTATCACCGATGGCGAAGATGACTGTCTCCACGGCCAGCAGGCGTTTGTTCCCCGTGCCGCGCGCCTTGGTGTCTGTGCCCTTGAGTTCGAGGGTGTTGTCTTCCAATTCCAGATACGCCAGTTTGCCGTTCTCGTCCGCGATCATCTGGACGGGCGAGGCCAGGAACTCGAAACGGAAACAGGTGTGAGCGATTTTGGGGGCGGCCTTCGGCAGGGCCTCCAGCATCGCAGCGCGCGCCGCCGCAGGGTCCTGACCGACCGCCTGCATGACCGGAGTCACGCGGGCGATCTCCTTGTCCAGCGCTTCGAGGTCGAGGTTGGCGATGACGTATTCCATTTCCTTCTTGTCGAACTTGACCTCGGCCGGGCCGCGCCGCACGACCGCCACCACTTCGTCCACTTTCAATTCGTGGATGAGGAAACGGGCAATGTCCACCATCACGTTGCCCGCGCCCACCACCGCGCATTTTTTGCCGAACAGGAAATTCCTCTGCGGGTAGGGCGGCAGTTTGTTGTAGTAGTAGACCACATCCTTGGCGTGGTACACGCCCTGCACATTTTCGCCGGGCAGGCCGAGCCACTTGGTGCCCTGCGCCCCCGCCGTGACCAAAATGGCCTGAAAGCCGGCCGAGCGCAGGTCGTCCAGCGTCAGGTCGCCTTTCGTGCCGACTGTTACGTTGCCGTAATACTCGATATTTGGATTCTCCAGCACCTGGCGGAACTGTTTGCGCAGTCCCTCCTTCATGGTGTGTTTCGCGGGATAGATGCCGTATTCCGCCAGCCCCCCGGGCTTGATATCGCGGTTGAAGACGACCACGCGCGCGCCCTGGGTTGCCAGTTCGCGCGCCGCGAACAGGCCGGCCGGGCCTGCTCCCACGACTGCGACAAAATAATGTTGCTCCGTCACGTGTTCCTCCTGAAAATTTCTTCAAAGCCGGGTAGATTATATGGGAAAAATCCACTCCGGACAAGCGGCGTACAATTTTGATTGTAGCGTCCCACTCTCTTTGTTCAAAGTGAAAAACGTCCATGATTCTCTGTGATGCACTGGGTCAAATGCCCCGTAATGTGTTAAGATTAGCCACCGCAATATCGAGGAGGTCATATGTCCCAGCCTGCCGACTCCAACAAACCCGAACAGACCAGCCGGATGAAGGCCATTCTGGAGGCTGGACGGGAGGCCGAGGTGCCGCCCGCAACGAAAGCCGACAAGCGCACCCCTCTGGACCGTCTGCCGCGCGCCGAGAGAAAGACCGCGCCGCCGCCCCAGCCGACTCCCGTCAAGCCACGCCCGAAGCGGATGCCGAGGGAACGCATCCCGGCCCGCGAGCATTTGAAGCGCCTCGGTCCTCCCTTCTGGACCGTGACCGGGACGATCTCGCTCATCGTGGATGCCGTGTTGATTGGCATCATCCTCCTCCTGTGGTTCCAGGTCTCGAAGTTGAATCTCCAGATCAACAAACTTCTTTCGTTGGGCGACATGCCCGTTCGACTGGTCAGCGGATTGTATGCCAACTTCGAGCAGATGGAAGACGCCCACATCGAGACGAAGGTCAAGGTGCCTCCCATCCCGGTCAAGTTCGATCTGTCCATCTCACAGTCCACGCAGGTGGTATTGAGCGAAGATACCAGCATCAGCGGGGCGCGCGTCACATTACAGACCGGCGGCCTGAACATCATCAACGCGCCGACCAGTATCGTGCTCCCGGCCGGGACAGTCCTGCCGATCAACCTGCAACTGCTCGTGCCGGTTGACGCCACTGTTCCTGTGGATGATATCCATGTTGACATTCCGCTTGCGCAGACCGACCTGCAGACGCCCTTCGCCGGTTTGCAGGAGACCCTTGAACCGTTATACTGTCTTCTCAAGCCGGATGCCAAGTCCATTCACGGAATGCCCATTTGTCAATAATCCTGGAGTTGAATGAAAAAAGACTTTAGCAAAACGACCCTGTCCAACGGTTTAACCGTATTCCTGAAAGAAATCCATACTGCCCCGCTGATCTCCTCGTGGGTGTGGTACCGCGTCGGCTCGCGGGACGAAATCTCCGGCAAGACCGGCGTCTCCCACTGGACCGAGCATATGCAGTTCAAGGGCACCCGCCAATTCCCAGCGCAAATGCTCGACAAGGCCATCTCGCGCGACGGCGGGTCCTGGAACGCCTTTACTTTCATGGATTGGACGACCTATTTCGAAACCATGCCCGCCGACAAGATAGACCTGAGCCTGCGGCTCGAAGCCGACCGCATGGTAAACAGCCTCTTCGACGTCGAGGAAATCGAATCCGAGCGCACGGTCGTCATCTCCGAGCGCGAGGGGCACGAGAACGAGCCCATGTTCCGCCTCGGCGAGGCGGTCCAGCACGCCGCGTTCCGCGTCCATCCGTATCACCACGAGATCATCGGCGACAAGGCCGACCTGCAAAGCATGACCCGCGACGACCTGTATCAGCATTACAGAACCTATTATGTGCCGAATAACGCGGTCATGGCTGTGGCAGGCGACTTCAAAGCGAAGGAAATGCTGGCGCGCATCCGCGAACTATACGAGCCGATTCCCGCCGGGCCGACCCCGCCGCGTCTTTCCCGCGCCGAGCCGGAGCCGATGGGCGAGGTCAATCTGACCGTCGAAGGCCCCGGTGAGACAACGTATCTGCAAGCGGCTTATCATTTCCCACCCGCTTCGCATCCCGATTTCTTCCCCCTGTCCGTGTTGGACAGTCTGCTGGCCGGCCCCTCGAACCTGAACATGTTCGGCGGCGGCATCTCCAACAAGACCTCGCGCTTGTATCGGGCCATCGTCGAAAAGGAACTGTCGGTCGGCATGTCGGGCGGTTCGAGCGCCACGATTGACCCATTCCTCTATACCTTTTCGTTCACCATCCATCCAGGCCGCAAACCGCAGGAAACCCTGGCCGCGCTGGATACCGAACTCCAGCGCGTGCAGGACGAGCCCGTCAGTGAGGCGGAGATCGCACGCGCCATCAAGCAGGCACGCGCCATTTTTGCTTACGGGAGCGAAAGCATCAGCAATCAGGCCTTCTGGATGGGCTATGCGGAGATGTTCGCCACTTACGATTGGTTCCTCACCTATCTCGATCAACTGGCCGCGGTCACGCCTGCCGATGTTCAGCGTGTGGCACGTCGGTATTATCGCCCGCAGAATCGCGTGGTTGGCATTTATCTGCCGGTCAAAAGTTCGCAGGTCGAAGGTTGAAAGTGCATTGGAGATTCCCATGACCATCCTTAAGCCTGTCAACTTGCAACTTTCGACTCTCCCCGGCCCGCACGACATCCTGCGTGAGATCCTGCCCAACGGGATCACGGTCCTCAGCCGTGCCAACTTCAACAGCCCTTCCGTCTCCGTCAGTGGATATTTTGCCTCGGGCAGTCTGTTCGAGCCGGACGAGAAACTGGGTCTCGCAGATTTCGCCGCTTCTGCTCTGATGCGCGGCACCGCCAATCATGACTTCCAGCAGTTGTATGACGCCCTCGAATCGGTCGGCGCGAGTCTGGGCTTCGACTCGGGCGCGCACACCTCCAGCTTCAGCGGGCGTGCTCTCGCAGAAGACCTGCCTCTTCTGCTCGGACTGCTCGCCGAGTCCCTGCAGACTCCCGCCTTTCCAAGTGATCAAGTCGAACGTCTGCGCGCTCAACTGCTGACCGGCCTTGCCATCCGCGCCCAGGATACGGCCGACATGGCTGACTTGATCTTCGATCAGATTGTCTTCAAGGATCACCCCTATGGCCGCCCCGATGACGGTTACCCGGAGACGATTCAAGCCATCACGCGCGAGGATTTGATGGATTTCCATCGCCGCACCTACGGCCCGCGCGAGATGGTCATTGCTGTTGTCGGCGCGGTGGAGCCGAAGGCGGCGGTGGAGCAGGTGGCGCGCGCCCTCGGTGATTGGCAGAATCCAAATCAGGAAGCGCGCCCCGAATTGCCGCCGGTCAAGCCGCTGAAGAAGATCGTGAGAAAGCACTATGCCATCGCTGGCAAGGTACAGTCCGATATCATCATTGGCACAACCGGTCCGCGGCGCAAGGATCCCGAATTCATGGCGGCCTCACTGGGTAATTCGGTGCTGGGTCAGTTTGGATTGATGGGCCGCATCGGTGATGTGGTTCGAGAGAGGTCGGGGCTGGCGTACTACGCCTATTCGAGCCTGAGCGCGGGAATCGGTCCGGGCGTGTGGGATGTTTCAGCGGGCGTGAACCCGGCCAACGTCCAGAAAGCCGCGGATTTAATCGTCGCCGAGTTACGGCGCTTTGTCCAGGATGGCGTCACGAAAGAGGAATTGGCTGATAGTCAGGCCAATTACATCGGACGCCTACCGCTCTCGTTGGAGTCGAACGGCGGCGTGGCGAACGCGTTGTTGAATATCGAACGTTTCGAACTGGGACTGGATTATTACCAGCGTTACGCGGACCTGGTGCGCGCTGTCACGCCGGAGGCGGTGCTGGAGACTGCGCGCAAATACATTGACCCCGACCGCCTGGCCATTGCGACGGCTGGGCCGTAGAAATTGATGAAACTTGCAACTGGCATTGACCTGATCGAAATCGAGCGCGTGCGCTCAGCGATTGAAACGCATGGCGAGCGCTTTCTTCAGCGTGTCTTCACGCCGCGTGAGTTGAAGGAGCGCGGAGACCGCGCCGAATCGCTGGCGGGACGCTTCGCCGCGAAGGAGGCCGCAGCCAAGGCTCTCGGCTGCGGCATTGGCGATGTGACCTGGAAAGAAATCGAGATTCTGCATGGCAAATCAGGCGCGCCGCGGCTGGTCCTGCACGGCGCGGCGGAAAGAATGGCAAAGGAGAAGGGGCTGGTTGAATGGTCGGTGAGTCTGAGCCATAGTCATAGCCATGCCGTTGCGATCGTCGTGGCAATCGGATAGACAAAAACGACGCGGCCAGTTCGCGTCGTTTTTATCTTAAGGCGAGAAAGGCTTTTGGCGCTCTCGCGTTAATTCTTGTCCGCCATCCCGATCCACAGGTGTCCGGGCAGGACGGAGCGAAGGGGGCGAATGGTCATTGTTCCGTTTTCGGGAACGGAGTCACTCAACATGCTTGGGTGAACGAGGCACAAGTTGGGTGTCGGGCCATATTTGTTGCGATAGTATTCGGCGGCATTTTTAATTTTGGTGATCAGGGCCGTCTTAGGGTCATTATCGAACCATAACATTCCGGTGTTCATGTCTTTCTCCTAGTCCGTTTGCAGGGTCCAGAAGCGGAGCCAGCCCGCGCCCTCGCGCAGGGCGAACTGCGCGTTGGCCAGCAGGGATTCCAAGTCGCGTGCCCGGTCATGGACCAGGAGATCACGGCCATTCGAAGGCATCATTCTTCCAAAAACGCGAGTGCGAAAGAAATCCAGCCAGGGCAGGACCTGCCCGGCGCGGTCGCTGGTTAATGTGACAATTGGCCAGACGCGGCGGCTCGGTCCGCGCAGGAGGAGCCAGCGCAGAGCCTGGCTGGCTCCGAAATTATCATCACCGATGGTTGTCAGTCCATCAATCAACAGCAGGATATAGTGGCCGCTCTGGCGATTGTCATGTGCCCAGTTGTGCAGGGAGGTGACGAAGTCAAACGCTTCGTTATCTTGCGCGGCGTAAATCCCAAGCAAATGCGGAAAGGAATTCGATGATTCCCATTCCTGCGGATTTTCCGCCACAATTCCGATTTGAAGATTCTGCGGATCGTGGACGCGCGCTGCGGCCATTGCGATCATTCGAAGGAATGCGGTCTTTCCGACCTGCGCATCTCCCGCGACGAGGAGCGGGCCTGGCACTGAATCGCGCAAGTCGAGCAGGACAGGGAGGCCGTCAGCGGCGAGACCGAGAAAAAGCGCGTTGGCCGGCAATGACCCTAACTCGGTCAAGACTTCGCTCAAGAGCGGCAGGGCGGGACGCGGGTCCGCGTGCGCCGCGGCGATCTCCGGTGCGAGTTCTGTCAGGGATTCGAGCACAAGTGAAAAGCGATTGGTTTTCATGATTAGAACTTTTGTTCTATATTTTACAAGAATTCTGCGATTTGTCAAGAGGCGCGCCTTTTCTCGCGTTGAACGGCACAGGCTTGACGCTCACATCAATTCCTGATAAACTCTCGACCCGTCGCTCCAGACTCTCTGGAGCAATTTAATTGCCCAAACCTTGCAGGTGAGGAGGGGCGCTGGTATAATCTGCCTGCTTAAAAACCGGGCAATCCTTGCCGACGTAGCTCAATCGGCAGAGCACCCGCCTTGTAAGCGGGCGGTTACGAGTTCGATTCTCGTCGTCGGCTCCACAGTTATTGGTTGGCGTTCAAGGCCAGCGGTGGCCTTGAACTCGAGTCAGTAACAATTAACAACCTGACCCGGGCGGTTACCCAAGTGGCCAAAGGGGACTGACTGTAAATCAGTTGTCAGAAGACTTCGGAGGTTCGAATCCTTCACCGCCCACTTCGGCCGCAGGCCGGCAGCAAGGACAGGCCCATGTAGCTCAGTCGGTAGAGCACACCCTTGGTAAGGGTGTGGTCGTGGGTTCAATTCCCACCATGGGCTCTCGGATTGCTGGCAATTGGTATTCTTGTCAGAAAAGGAGAAATGGAGATGGCGAAGCAGAAATTTGATCGGAGCAAGCCGCATTTGAATGTGGGGACGATGGGGCACATTGATCATGGGAAGACGACCTTGACGGCGGCGATCACGAAAGTGAGCCAGATGC
>DAOTXP010000002.1:0-8675 GCA_034435275.1 Anaerolineales bacterium
TTTCGAAAATCCCGTATTTCGGACGAGGCGGGTGCTCACGCCGGCCACGTTGAGGAAGTATGTGTCATCGTTGGTGTACGTGGTTGTGCCGTGCGCGTCCAGCTCGATGGAGCCGGTCTCCAGCGACCAGCCCATGCCCACCCATGAGGCCTGTGTGCTGGTCGTGGATTGATCCACCGACTGGCTGTTGTAACTGAGGGTCAGGTTTGGCTGCAGTCCGCCGGGGCCGGGCGGGACCTCGATGGGAAGGGAGTAGGTCGCCGCGCCGGTGAAGTTCGAGACCTGGAAAGGATCCAGCGTCGGAAGCCGCGCCGCCTGCCAGTCAATTGTGTTGATGTCGAAGACGCTGAAATGCGTCGTGAACCCGACCAGGGTATTCGTCTCCACGTCAACCTGGGATAACAATGCCTCCCATCCCCCGATCTCCGGGTTGTACCAGAAGAGGTGCAGATCCTCCTCCAGTTCCTCTGGAATTCCAAGATCGCTGTAATCCACCTCGATCTCGATTTCCTGATTGAATCGGCGCAGGTCTGCCTGACTCTGCGCGCCGCGCGCGGTGATCTCGAAGGGCCTGCCGCTCAGCGAATAGGGCGGGATCGCCTCCCCGGCCGGGGAGCCCACTGCAATGGTGGCGTTTTCTGTGAGGACGTTCTTCGGGAATCGAATCCGTACCCTGCCATCCAGGGCCTGAATCTCTCCACCGTTCCTGTTCATGGTGAATTGCTCGTGCGCCTTGACTTCCAGGGATGCAGTTGCCAGGACTCCAACCTCATCCTCCAATTGAGCGGCAACGATTACATTGCCGGTCAATTGGTTGGCGCGTAACGCGAACTTCCCGCGGGATTCCGAAACTGGTGTGAAATATTTATCCAGGACTTCGTCGTACCTCAGTTCGTCATCCCGTGCAGGCGAGAATCCCTCCGGCAGGAAGACATACAGGGTCAAAGGGCGGTCTTTGGGGGAAATTCCCTCGATGGCCCAATGAATGATTACCTTTCCACTCGAGGTGATGAAGGGCGGTTCCGCCTCGAGAATCAATTGAATGGCGGTCTCCGCTGTGCTGGGAACGGTGGGCGTAAGGGTTGGAGTCTCGGTAAAAGGGGGTGAAGCCGTGGCGCTGGGCGTGGAGGTTGATTCGGACGTTGGGGTGAACTCGGACGTCGCTGTTTCGGTCGGCGTGGAGGTGGCTGTCTCGGATGGGGGCGGTTCGTCTGTCGGAGGCAGGGATGTTTCAGTAGCGGTCGGCGCGGGCGTTTCGGTGCCCACATCCTGCGCTGAGACAGACCAATTCGCCAGGCTCCCGCTTTGCAGGAGCAGGCCAAACATCACCACGAAGTGAAGCAATTTCGCCATGGCGTTCCCCTTTCAATTGTCTTTGATCGGCTTTTTCGGGGGCGGGTTCCCCCATTGTTGTGGTTAATGTAGCAAATTTCGGAGAAAAAGTCAACTGGTTTTTGTCACTTTTTCGGCGGTGCCAGGTTTATCGGTTGGCATAAATCGCGCTGGCCGCGTCGGAACATTCGCAGGCGGTGACGGTGAGATTGCCCAGCGTGAGCGTGCCCTGATACGCGTCTGCGCCGTTGTGGGCGATCCAGCCTTCGAGGTTGAAGGCCAGCGGGCCGTCGGCGGGAATCCACTCGCCGTTGTACTTGCGTGAGATGTGGACGTGCGTGCCGGTCACGCGGCCGCCCTCGCAGGAGGGATAACCGACCGCGTCGCCCGCTTTGACTTCCTGCCCGAGCGGGGCGCGGCCTTTGGTGGCGAGATGCAAATAGACGATCACCCATCCCGTGCGTTCGTTGCCGTCGCGGTCGAGATCGAGCACGACCGTCCCCAATTCGGAACGGACGACCAGCCCGTCGGCCATGGCGATGCTGTAATTATTCTCGTTCACCGCGAAACATCCGCTGAACTCGGAAGGCGGTGCAAAGTCAATCGCGGCGAAGGGTTCGCCGGTGCCCCAGCCGGTATGAGGCCCGCCGGTGTAAGACCAGACCTGTCCGCCGGGGAAGGGCAGGAGCAGGGGCGGCTGTTCGAGACTGCCGGGGATGAGCACGGTCGGGTCGTCCCACGGATTGCCGAACAAGGCCTGGTAAACGGCGGCCAGGCCGGAGGGTCCGATGGCGCGGCGGTAATCGTCGCCGGAGTAGATCTTCGAGTAGTAATACATCACGCCTGCGGTGGCGGCGTTGTCCCAGGGATCGGGTCGGATCTGCGTTCCGTCGGGCAGGTCGAACGAAGTCAGGTTGCCGATGCGCCAGCCGTAGTAGCCGTTGTTGAGCGTGTTGGCCGCCCAGACCAGTTGCAGGTAGACCGAGCCGTAATATTCCGCGGTGTAACCGAGGATCGGGTTGGCGGGTTTTTGCGGAAGGGTGAGCGCGCCGGATTGATATTCGAGAATGGCCAGCAATAGGCGCGGGCTGACGCTGAAATTGGACGCGACGTAATCCACGATGCCCGCGCCGTCGCGCCATGCGCCGCCCGCGTAGGCGCGATAATTCTTCAGCCATCCGTCCCGCGCGGCAACGAAGGCCGCGGTGCTGAACCCGATGAGCGTCGGCCCGTTGACGAAGGCGTGGTCGGGCAGGATTTGATAGGGGTTGGCCCACAGCGGCAGGTAGTAGATGGGGATTTTCATCGGCATGCCGGGCGGCATGGTGGTGGCCGAGGCGGGGATGAATGGATTGGCGGCGCGGATCTCCTCGAGGGTGGTATTGAAGCGCGCCGCCAGCGCGGGCAGGGTATCGCCGCTTTGCGCGGTGTAGTCCACCAGCTCGCCGGGCTTGTAGTTGGGACGCGTGGGCAGGGGCGTCGCGTCGATGGCGGGATAGGTGGGGAAGGTCTGCGCGGGCGCGGAGACGTTCTCCGCGTTCGACGACGGCGCGCAGGCGGTGAGCAACAGAGTCGTGATGAGGAGGGTTTTTGCTACTATGTATCCGTCATTGCAAGGAGCCGCTGGTCGGGTAGAGCGAGTGTTCTTCTCGCTCGTATCGAGACCGAGGCGACGATGCAATCTCCAGATTAGAAGGACCATATCAATTCGGCGACTCCGTTTAACAGGAGACTGCTTCAGCGCAGAACACCTCGCAGTGACATTGAAATTACTCATCGGGCAGACGAATGATGACGGATTTGGACTGTCCGACCGGGTCGGCGATGACGACGCGCGCGCCGCGCGTCAGCGTGCCCTCATAGGGCTTGTCGCCGTTATGGACGGTCCAGCCGCCGATGACGAAAGGGATCGGGCCGTCGGCTACAATCCACTCGCCGTTGTATTTCCTGGCAAAGTGCAGATGCGTTCCCGTCGCCACGCCGCCCTCGCAGGAGGCGTGGCCGATGCGGTCGTCGGTCTGCACCCGGGTTCCCTCAGGCACGCGGTCTTTGGTCGCGACGTGCAGGTAGAGCAGGTTCCAGCCGGTCTGTTCCTTGCCGTCGCCGTCCAGATCAACGACGACAACGCCGTTTCCCGAACGGACGACCACGCCCGGCGCGGCGGACAGGATCCAGGTCTTTGTTTCGGAACAGCCGCCGTGATCGGTGGAGGGGGCAAAATCAATCGCGGCCAGCGGACCGTCATGTTCCCACGCGCCGTGCGGGCCGCCGGTGTAGGCCCACTCGCGGTTGACCTCGAAGGGCAGGACGAGAGCGGGCTGTCCGAGCGCGGGCGGGAACAGCGGCTCGGCCTGCTGGGCGCGCGTCCACGCGTCGCCGAACATCTGCCCATAGAGCGCGGTGAAACTGACCAGCGAGTCCGGGCTGATGATTTGTTCCCATTCGATGCGCGTATGCCGCTGGGCAAAGTAATGATACAAGGCCACCGTGCCCGCGTTGAGTTCAGGGTGCAGGCGCAAACGGGTCCCGTCGGCGAAGGTCAATTCGGTGATCTCTCCGCTTCGCCAGCCGTAATAGCCCTTGAACACCTGGTTCACCGCCCAGACCATCTGCGTGAACAATCCCTTGTAGCGCTGGCTTTCGAATCCCATCGGATAGTTCTCGTGCGCCTCGTCCACGGGCTGACTGTAGACCCAGCGGCTTTCGTATTCGAGCAGGGCCAGCAGCAGGCGCGGGTTGACCGAGTTTTCGAAAGCCAGCCGTTCGATGGCCTCGTAGCCTTTCGTCCAGCCGGTGGAGCCCAGGTATTCGCGGTAGGTGCTCAAATATCCGCCGGCATTTTTCACAAACTCCTCGATATTGAAATCGGCCGCGGTCACGGCGAAGATGACTTCGCTGTCGGGCAGGAGCTGGATGTTGGGTGAGACCTCGCCCTCGATTCTTTGCGGGATGATGAGCAGCGTGCCGGGATCGAGCAGCGCGGTCGGCGGCAAATCTTTTGGCGACGAGATCTCGGTCGCCTCGACCCCGAAGCGGGCCGCGAGACTTGGGAGCGTGTCCCCGCTCTGGCTGTAGTACAGCACCGGCGCGTCACTGCGCGTGGGATACGGCGTGGGCGAGACGTAGAGGGTGGGTGTCGCGGTCGGCAGGATGACGGGGGTCGCGCTGGGTGTGGATTCGGTCGGTGAGGCGGTGCTCAGGGCGGGGTCCGCTGTGAACGGCGCGGCGGTTGTGTAAATTGGATTCGCGGAGGTGGGGGTTGAGGCGATGCCCCACAGCGAGGTGGTCTCACTGCAGGCGGTCAGGAGAAGCAGGATGATCAGAAGGATCGGGGGAAGGCGTTTCATGCGGCGATGCGGGAGGAATTATAACGCCAAGGCGGTTAGCGGGAGATAAGTGACAGTCACCTTCGCGAAGCACTCCCGAAGGGAGCAAGGTGACTGTCACTTCGTAATTATCGCCAAATCGAATTGATGTCCACCAGCCCGTCGTAGGCTTCCCTGATTTCTTCGCCGCGCGTCAACCAGCCGTCGTACTCGATTCCGTTCCCCGATGAAACCCAGCCGTCGAAATTAAAAGGCAGATCGCCGTCGGCGGGAATCCATTCGCCGTTGTATTTGCGCGCGATGTGGACGTGCGTGCCGTTAGAGATGCCCCCCTCGCACGAAGGATGCCCGATGCGCTCTCCGCCCCTGACGGTTGCGCCCGGCGCGACGCGGTCGCGCGCTTCGACGTGCATGTAGAAGACGACCCAGCCGGTCTGTTCGTAGCCGTCGCCGTCCAAATCCTGGATCACCTGCCCGTCGCCGGTGCGGACGATCAAGCCGTCGGTCGCGGCGGTGACCCAGTCCTCGCTGGTGAAACAGCCCTGCACCTCGCCGATGGGGGCGAAGTCCAGCGCGGCCCAGGCGGAGCCGGAATCCCAGCCGCCGTGGGGCCCGCCGGTGAAGGCCCAGGTCACGCCGCGCTCGAAGGGCAGGGCCAGGCGCGGCTGGGTCAGGCCGGGCGGGATGAGCGGCTCGGTGGCGAGGTCGAACGGATAACCGAAGAGGAAGAAGTATGTGTAGAAGAAACTGCCCTCTGCGTCGCCCACGTCAACCTGCCACGCGGCGAGGTCATCCAGGCGTGCAAAGAAATTCTGCACGCCGGCCGTCCCGGCGTTGACGCCCGGCGCGGCGGGCACCACGACCCCGTCTGCCAGCACCCAGGAAGAGACCGCGTTGACGCGCCACAGGTAATAGCCGCGGTTGAGTTCGTTGGCGGCGAAGGTCAGTTGCAGGTACAGGCCGGTGTAATATGCGTCCGGGAAGTTCAACGCATAATCAATCTGGAACGGCGCGGGGTTGTTGACCCATCCGCTTTGGTGTTCGACCAGCGCGATCAGCAGGCGCGGGTTGACCGAATAGTTCTGCGCCACACGCGTAATGATCTGCGCCGCGGTCAGCAATTCGCCGTCCACTTCCTCGTTGTAATTCGCCAGGAAGCCGCCGCGTGATCGCAGAAAGGCCTCCACGTTGAACGCCACGCTGGCCGGGCCATAGACCAGTTCCGAATCGGGGATGATCTTGAATGCCGCGCTGACCCCGAACGGCTCGACGGCCGGGATGACCAGCGTCTGCCCGACTGCCAGCGAATCCGCGTCGGTCAGACCGTTGGCCTGCATCAGCGCCTCCAGGCTGACTCCCCGAGAGAAGGCGATACTGCCAAGCGTGTCGCCCGGCTGGACCACATATTCGTCCGCGTTCTGCCGCGGCGTGGGCAGGACTCGTATCGCGTCCGGCGTGGGTGTGTAAATCGGCGCGCCGGGCGGCCGCGGCAGGGGAAGCAACTGCTCCAGCGGCACGGCGGTCGGGACGATGAACGGCATCTCGGTGGGCGTGGACGAGGGGAGGGTCGGTGATGCCTCGGCGGGAAGAGAGGCCGCGCCCGGCGTGGAATTCGTCACCGGCACGAACGGGTCGTAGGTGGGATTTGTTGCAGGGGTTCTAACTGCCGGTGTGCAAGCGGAGACCAGCAATACAAGAAGCAATAGATGGACGGGTCGAGGCATGCAGGCGATTTTACCAAATTAGTCCAGCGACTTCATCATATTCAGGCTCGAGACCTCGAACCCTGCCCTTTCGTAGAGCCTGCGGGCAACGACGTTGCTGCCGAAGACGTGCAGCGCGAGTTTTTTGATGTTCATGGATTTGAGCCAGGCCTCCGCCGCGCTCAGAGTCTGTGCGCCATAGCCTCGGCCGCGCCTCTCTTCGTTGATGACGAAGTCGTAAATGAACGCCGATGGGATGGGCGCGTCTGCTTTCACTTCGATCCAGATCAGACCGATCTTCTCACCGGTGTCCTCGTCGAAAACGGAGAACAGGTGCTGGTTTTTGGTGGCGACCCCCTCGGGCAATAACCGATTGTGGACTTGTCTGGATTTTTCGAGCGCCTCGGACGGATGCCAGTAACCCGCTTCGACGTTGGCTTCGGCATATTTGCGAATATCGTCCTCGAGATAGACTCTGAAATCATCTTCGGCCATCGGAATGAGTTTGACCATGGCTTTTTCCCTTTCGAGACATTTTACAACCAGAAGAGACGAGCGAACTGCGGTTCGCTCGTCTCTTTCGCAGGCTTCGGATGTTACTTCACCAGTTCCACCCTTACCGCCGCGACCTTGTACTCAGGAATCTTCGAGACAGGATCGAGCGCGGCGATGGTCAACTCGTTGGCCGAGGCTTCGGGGAAGTGGAAGTTGGCGTACACCATCCCAGGCGGGACGCGGTCGGTGACCCAGGCCTCGGCTTCGATCTGTCCGCGGCGGGAAGTCACGCGCACGCGCTTCCTTCCATTGAGTCCAAGCCTCGCCGCATCGTCGGGATTCAACTCCACCAGCGCCTCGCCGTAGACTTCCATCAGACCCGCGGCGCGGCGCGTCATCTGTCCGCCGTGCCAGTGGTAGAGCACGCGTCCCGTGCTGAGCACGAACGGATAATCGTCGTTCGGCTCCTCGGCGGGCGGGACGTGGTCAATGGGCATGAACCTGCCCTTGCCGCGCGAGAACGCCTTGGTGTGCAGAATGGGCGTGCCAGGATGATCCTTCGCGGGGCAGGGCCATTGCAGGCGCTCGCCCTTTTCGAGACGCGCGTGAGTGATGCCTGCGTAGGACGGGGTGAGGGCATTTATTTCATCCATGATCTCTGAAGTGTCTTTGTAGTCCCAACCGCCATATGGAGCTTCTGAATTAATTCTGAATTCTGAATTCTGAATTCTGAATTGAATTACTCTCTTCGCGATCTCGGACGTGATCCACCAATCGGGACGCGCGTCCCCGAGCGGGGGAATCGCCTGCCGCACCATCTGAACCCGCCGTTCGGTGTTGGTGAACGTCCCCGTCTTCTCGGCGAAGGAAACGCCTGGGAGCAGGACGTCCGCATAAGCCGAAGTTTCAGATGGGAAGATTTCCTGCAAGACGAGGAAATCAATCGCTTCGAGCGCCTTGCGGATGTGATGCGTGTCGGGGTCGGACATGACGGGGTCTTCGCCCAAAATGTAGAGCGCGTGGGTGCGGCCTTCGAGGATGCCAGGCATCATCTCGGTGACGGTCAATCCGACACGGTTGGAAAGTTGGAAGGTTGAATGTTGAAGGTCGGCATCTGCGTTTTCACTTTCAACCTTTGAACTTTCAACCTGCAACCCCCAAGCAGTGCCAAATTTTGCAATCGCCTCCGGGCTGGTCACCGGCTGATACGCGGGAAACACATTCGGCAGGCCGCCCATGTCGCAGGCGCCTTGCACGTTGTTCTGCCCGCGCAATGGATTCACGCCGCCACCCGGCTTGCCCATGTTGCCCAACAGCATCTGGAAGTTGGCGAGGTCCATCACGTTGCGCACGCCCGAAATGTGTTGTGTGATTCCCATTGCCCACATGACGGCGGTGGGTTTGTTTTCGGCGATGATCTGCGCGGCTTCGTAGAGTTGTTCCACTGGCACGCCCGTGATCTCGCTGACTTTCTCGGGCGGATAATTCATGACGGTGGCTTTGAACTCGTCGAAGTTTTCACAGCGTTCCTCGATGAAGGCTTTGTCTTCCCAGCCCTTCTCAAGGATGATGTACATCAACCCGTTGACCAGGGCAATGTCGGTGCCAGGTTTGTGACGCAGGTGCAGTGTGGCGAACTCGGTGATGTCAATGCGACGCGGGTCGGCCACCACCAGTTTTGCGCCACGGAACGTGACCGCGCGGCGGAGCATGGTCCCGAAGACGGGATGCTGTTCGGTGGTGTTGGAACCGATGATAAAGAAGGCTTTGGCTTGACTGGCGACATCATCCATTGAATTGGACATCGCGCCCGAACCGA
>DAOTXP010000003.1:0-5950 GCA_034435275.1 Anaerolineales bacterium
GTCCGATAGAGAACGACCGAGGCGCCCTTCGCGGCGTACCCGTACTTGTGCAGGTCGGCTGAAATGGAAGTCACACCCGGAACGGAAAAGTCAAAATCGGGAACGGGATAGCCAAGCCGCTTGACGAAGGGAAGCATGAAACCGCCCACGCACGCGTCGGTATGGAAGAGAATGCCGCGCTCGGCCGCAATGGCCGCCAGTTCGCGGATCGGATCCACCACACCGTGCGGATACGAGGGCGCCGAGCCGATCATCAGAATCGTATTTGGCGTGATCGCGCCGCGCATCGCCTCCACGTCCGCGCGGAAATCGGCGCGCACGGGCATGCGGATGACATTCAAATCAAAGTAATGCGCGGCCTTTTCGAGCGCGGGATGCGCCGTGACCGGCATAACCATTTCGGGCATGCGGATTTCTGGACGATTCGCCCGCGCCCAATCGCGCGCCGTCTTGACCGCGCACAGCAGGCTCTCGGTCCCGCCCGAAGTGACGTTGCCCGCCGTCTGCGAATCGCCGCCCAGCAGGGACGCCGTCATCGCCACGATCTCGGTCTCGAATTTTCGCAGGCTGGGAAAAGCAGTCGGGTTCAATCCATTCTCGGAGAAAAAAAGATTCGACGCCTCTTTCAACAATCCGTCTATCTCGTCCGAAATGTGATACACCAGCCCGAAGACGCGGCCGTTATGCCATTGCACATCATGGTCGCGCGCCGCGCGCATGGCGGCAAGAACTTCATCTCTCGATTGTCCGTGTTGGGGAAATGGCAAGACAGACACAGGCGTGCCCTCCTCCGGCGAGGCAAGTGTAGCATGAAATTAACCCGGACTCCAAAATCTCCAGATTTTGGATGTCATTGCAAAGTCTGGGGACTTTGCGTTCCGATTTCCAGATACAATTGTCGCATGGATTCCTCCCGGAAACCATCGCTGGCAGACAAACTCAAGGCCCTCGGTGTCAAGGTGGGTACCGCCGATATTCACCCCCCTTTTAGGGGGGACAGAGGGGGGTCTAGCCGAGTCCCGATCCACGAAGTCGTCCCCGGCGACTTCCGCCAGACCGCGCGCGGCGAGACCTTCGTCTCCGAACAGACCTTCGCCGCGGACTATCGTCATGGCGTCCAACCATTAACCATCCTCCATCCTCTCGAAACAATTGCGGCTTGGGCCAAAGACCCTCTTCTTTCCTCTTTCCCTCTTTCATCCTTTGCCTTTCTCGATACAGAAACCTCCGGCCTCTCCGGCGGCACAGGGACATACGCCTTCCTCGTCGGCGTGGGGCGCTACGAGGGCGGGACCTTCCGCACGGCGCAATTCTTCCTGCGCGACCCGTCCGAGGAGCCTGCCATGCTCGAAGCGTTGACTGAGTTCCTCGCGCCCGCGCAGGCACTGGTCACCTTCAACGGCAAGGCCTTCGACGCGCCTTTGCTTCGCACGCGTTATGCAATGCACTCCATTCCGTGCTCATTTGCTGACTTTGCCCATTTAGACTTATTGCCTCTCGCCCGCCGCCTGTGGCGCGACCGTCTGCCCTCGCGCGCGTTGAAGTATATTGAAGAGAATATTCTGGGTGCGCCGCGCACCACCGACGAAGTGCCCGGCTACGAAATCCCCTGGCTGTACTTCGACTATCTCCGCAGTGGGGACGCGACCCCCCTCAAAGGCGTGTTCTACCACAACGCCATGGATGTGGTCGCCATGGCCGCGTTGTTAAGTCACATCGCGGCCATGCTGCATGATCCGTTCGACGGGCGCGTGCAACACGGTCTCGACTTCATCGCGCTGGGGAAACTCTTTGAAGACTTGGGGGACTGGGAACTTGCCGCGCGCCTCTTCGAGCATGGACTCACGCTCGATTTGACGGAAGCCGACTTCGGGTCCGCGCTGGAGCGGCTTTCCATCCTGCAAAAACGGCGCGGCGACCTCGACGAGGCTGTCCGTTTGTGGGAGCAGGCCGCCGCGCAGGGTCACGTCTATGCTCACGTGGAACTTGCCAAGCATTTCGAGCATCGCCTGCGCGATCACAAAACTGCATTGAAGTGGACGCGCCAGGCCGAGAAACTGGTCCGGGCCGCCGAACTCCCTGGTTACATGAAAAAACACTGGATGGCCGATCTCGAAAAACGCGCCGCGCGTTTGAAGAACAAAAAAGAAGCGAAGAGCAATACAAAAGAACGCGTAAAGAAAAAGTAATTGCGATTACAATACCATCTGCATCCATCGAAAGGACACATCATGACTACCAAATTCGAGAAATCCCTGCAAAAATACGCCGAACTGGCGGTGCACGTAGGCCTCAACCTGCGCGCCGGACAGCGCCTGCTCATCCGCGGCCCCATGGGCTACGGCGTTCCGCTCAGTCTTAGGCCGCTGGTGCATTACCTTGTCGAAGCGGCCTACAAGGCCGGTGCCCGCCTGGTGGACGTGATGTGGGGCGACGATGAACTCGAACTGCTTCGTTACAAATACGCCCCGCGCGATTCGTTCGACGAGTTCCCGCTCTGGAAAGGAAGCGGTCCCGCCGACTACTGCCGCCGCGGCGACGCCATCCTGACCATCTCCGCCTCCAACCCGGACCTCCTGGCCGGTCAGGACCCCGAACTGGTCGCCGCCGCCACCAAGGCCGCCTACAAGGGCATCAAGGAATTGCTGGATTTCACCAGCCGCAACGACGTGAACTGGTGCGTGATCGCCGGCGCCCGCGCCGACTGGGCCTCCAAGATCTTCCCGAAACTTGCCCCCGAAAAGGCCGAGGCCAAATTATGGGACGCCATCTTCCGCATGTGCCGCGTCGACCGCGACGACCCGGTGGCGGCCTGGCAGGACCACATCCGCGACCTGACCTCGCGCAGCACATACCTCAATTCAAAACAATACACCGCATTGAAATATGCCGCCCCCGGCACCGACCTGACCATCGGCCTGCCGAAGGGTCACCTCTGGCTGGCGGCGCGTGCCCAGGCCCACAACGGCGTGGAGTTCACCGCCAACCTGCCCACCGAGGAAGTCTTTACCCTGCCCGATTTGCGCCGCGCCGACGGTGTGGTCGCGGCCACCAAGCCGCTCAATCACGGGGGCGTTTTGATCGAGGATTTCAGCGTCACATTCAAAGAAGGCCGCGCAGTGGAGGTCAAGGCAAAGAAGGGTGAAACGGCTCTCCAAAAGATGATCGAGACCGACGAGGGCGCGGCGCGTCTCGGCGAAGTGGCGCTCGTGGTGAACAGTTCGCCCATCTCGCAATCCGGGCTGATGTTCTACAACACGCTCTTCGACGAAAACGCCTCCTGTCACATCGCGCTGGGCAAGGCCTACAAGTTCACCCTGCAGGGCGGCACCGAATTGAGCGACGAGGAATTCGCGGCGCGCGGCGGCAACGGCAGTCTCATCCACGTGGACTTTATGATCGGCTCCGGCGAGATGAACATTGACGGAATCACCGAAGGTGGTCAGGCCGAGCCCATCATGCGCAAGGGCGAGTGGGCATTCAAGGTTTAATCAAAGAGGTCAACATGCCAAGAAGAACACACCGCCGCCATCGCTCCTCATCGTTGAGCGACACCCTTCGCCGCCCGATTGTGCAGGTCGGCTTGCTCGTCATCGTCGCCCTGCTGGTCTATCTCATCGCACTGACCGGGAACGCGAAGAACAACCTGCCCGCCGTCATCAGCGTGGACGAGGCCTACTCGATGTACCAGGACGGCGCGTTCGTGCTGGATGTCCGCACCGTCGAGGAGTGGAACGATTTTCACGCGCCGAACACGACCCTCATCCCGCTCGACGAACTCGCCTCACGCGTGGACGAGGTGCCGCGTGACCGTCCAATCGTCGTGGTCTGCCGTTCGGGGAATCGCAGCCAGCAGGGACGCGATATCCTCTTGCAGGCGGGCTTCCCCCGGGTCACAAGCATGACCGGCGGACTGAACGAGTGGCGCGAGCGCGGGTATCCTGTCGAGCCATAGCGCGGACGTTCAGGTATAATTCGGCCAGAGGAGCACACGCATGGACATAACCACTTCACACCATGAGGGCAAGGTCCCGGTCACCGTCCTGCATCTCGACGGGAAACTCGACTCCCATAGTTTTCAGATGCTGATCAAGGAGGCGGAAAAGGCTTATAACGCCGGCGCCCGCCGCCTCGTGCTGGACATGACAAACATGTCCTATATCAGCAGCGCCGGACTGGCCGCCCTGCACAGCATCAGCCTGGTCTTTCAGGGAAAGGATGCCCCCGATATGGCCGCAGGCTGGCAGGTCTTCAAAGGCATGGATTTCAATCGCGAGAAGCAGGCCCAGGTCAAACTGGCCGGGATGCAGCCCGAAGTCCAGAGCGTGCTCGACGTGGTTGGCTTTACTCTGCTGTTCGAGACCTATCCAAACGTGGAAGCCGCGGTCAACTCGTTCTAACTTGAACTGAATTTCCAGCGGGGCGGACTATCCAGTCCGCCCTGTTTTTTTGCCTGTGATAAGATGCAGTCATGAAAAAGAAAATCTCCTTGGTTCTATCGCTGGGATTGCTGGCGGCGTTCGCGTTGACGGCATGTGGGCCCGCCCCCCAAAGCAACAACGGCGGCTTGAGGGTTCTCGCCTCCACCACTTTTCTGGCGGACATCGCACATAACGTGGCCGGTGACCGCCTCCAAGTAGAATCACTGCTGCCCTTCGGCGCGGACCCTCACGCGTATCAGGCCGCCCCGGCGGATGTGGCAAGAATCGCCGAGAGTAACGTGCTGATCATCAACGGCCTGGAGTACGAACATTTCCTCGAGCCGCTGCTCGAAAACGCGGGGGGCGAGAGAACCGTCATCGAGGCAACGACAGGCCTGAGTCCAAGAACCGACGCGGAGGGCGGGCACGGCGCAGATCCTCACATGTGGCTGGATCCAAATCTGGTGATCACCTACGTCGAGAATATCCGCGATGGGTTGAGCGAGGCTGATCCCGCGGGCGCAGACGAATATGAGGCCAATGCATCTGCATATATTGCTCAACTTGAAGAACTGGATACGTGGATCGTGGAGCAGGTCGAAACCGTCCCGCGTGAGCGCCGCCTGTTGGTGACCAACCACGAGGCGATGGGATATTTCGCGGCGCGTTATGGGTTTGAAGTTGTGGATACGATCCTGCCGAGTTTCAGTTCCGAGGCGGGCGCGTCGGCGCAGGAGATCGCCGCGGCGGTGGATGCGGTGAAGGCTTCGGGTGCGCCGGCCATTTTCCTAGGCGAAGTGGAAAATCCAGACCTTGCCAACCAGGTCGCGGCCGAGACCGGCGTGAAGGTGGTGGATGATTTATACTTGGAGTCGCTCACCGATGGTCCGCCCGCCGCGACCTATATTGATATGATGAAGCATAACGTCACGCGCATCGTCGAAGCCTTGAAATAATCATAGATCAAATGACCCACACTCCTCATCGTCTCGAAGTCGAAAACGTCAGCATTGGCTATGGCGAGAAAATCGTCCTGCACGGCCTGAGCTTTCAGGTGCCGCACGGGGCGCGCGTGGCAGTCGTCGGGCCGAACGGCGCGGGCAAGTCTACGCTGTTCAAGGCGCTGGTTGGACTGTTGCCTCTGCAAAGCGGACAGATCCTCATCCACGGCCTGCCGCTGGGCAATCATCTGGACTGCGTGGCCTATATCCCCCAGCGCGAAGATGTGGACTGGCGTTTCCCGGTCACTGTGCGCGACGTGGTGATGATGGGACGCTACGGCAGCAAACTCGGGTGGCTGGGACGCGCCTCCAGGGCGGACAAACTCATCGTCCAGAAAAGCCTCGAGCAGATGGGCATCGCAGACTTGGCGGACCAGTCCATCGGTCAATTGTCGGGCGGGCAACAGCAGCGCGCCTTCCTCGCCCGCGCTCTGGCGCAGGAGCCGCACATCCTGTTGATGGACGAACCGTTCAGCAGTGTGGATGTGACGACTCAGGAAGCGACTTTGTCACTGCTGGATTATTTGC
>DAOTXP010000004.1:0-6744 GCA_034435275.1 Anaerolineales bacterium
GCGCAACTCACAGGCGCTCGGCACGCTGGCCCAACTGCTGACCGCCATCTCCAACGCCGGGGGCAACATCGGCAGTATCGAAATGCTGACCGAGACCTCGCAGAACGTCATCCGCGACATCACGCTCTATGCCGAAGATGAGGCTCATATCGAGCGCGTGCTCGAAGCCATACGCGCCAACCCCGGCACGCGCGTTCTTCAGGTGCGTGACGAGGTGCTCGAACTGCATCAAAAAGGCAAGATCGCCATCCGCTCGCGCTATCCGATTGAATCCATGACCACCCTGCGGCGCGTCTACACGCCCGGCGTGGCCGACGTGTGCCGCAGGATTGCCGCCGATCCCTCGCTGGCGTGGACGTATACCAGCATCAGCCACATGGTCGCCATCGTCACGGATGGCACGGCTGTGCTCGGACTCGGCGACATCGGCGCGCTGGCAGGAATGCCAGTTATGGAAGGCAAGGCCATGCTGATGGAAACGCTGGTTGGGCTTTCGGGCGTGCCGATTCTGCTGGATACCAAAGACCCCGATGAGATCGTCGCGGCGGTGAAGGCCATCGCGCCGACCTTTGCCGCCATTCAATTGGAGGATATTTCCGCGCCGCGCTGTTTCGAGATCGAGACGCGTCTGCAAGCCGCGCTGGTGATTCCTGTGTTGCACGACGACCAGCACGGCACAGCCGTGGTCTGCACCGCGGCCCTGCTGGTCGCGGCGCGCGAGACCGGGCGCGACCTCGGCAGGGCCGTCATCGGCCAGGTTGGACTGGGCGCGGCGGGCAACGCCATCGGGAAAATGCTCATGAGCCTGACCGGGAATCCTGTCCTCGGCGCGGATTTAAGCGAGGATGCCTTGACGCGCTTCGAGCGCGATGGCGGACGCAGGTCGAATCTCAAACAGATCATGGCTGAGTGTGACATCGTCATTGCCACGACCGGCGCGCCGGGCCTCATCCAGCCCGAAATGGTGCGCGAGGGACAGATCATCCTGGCGCTTTCGAATCCAAATCCTGAAATTGATCCCGACACGGCGCTGGAGCGCGGCGCGGCCTTTGCCGCAGACGGCAAGTCCGTGAACAACGTGCTGGGATTCCCCGGCATCTTCCGCGGCGCGGTGGACGCGCACGCGCCGCGCATCACCCACGAGATGCTGGTGGCCGCGGCCGAGACCATCGCGTCCATGACCCCGCCCGGCGAACTGGTGCCCAGTCCGCTGGATAAGAAAGTGCATCATGCCGTGGCGCGCGCCGTGGCCGAGACGGCCATCAAACAGGGAATTGCCCGCGCCGAGTATGTGCCGTATGTGGAGGAGTAGACGGCGGACGACAAACCACGGACAACAAAATAACAACAGTCCCTCCGAAAAGAAGAGACTGTTGACTGTGGTCTACTTGTGCCCGTTCTTGTGCAGGATTTCCTTCAGCGTCAGTCCCAGCCGTGTGATGCCCTCGCGAATCGTATCGGGGTTGGAGTACGAGAAGTTGATGCGCATCGTGTTTTCGCCTCCACCGTTCGGGTGGAAAGCGGTCCCGGGCACGAACGCCACCTTGCGTTCGATTGCCACTTTCAGGACTTCGGCCGCGTCCACGCCCTGAGGCAGGACGCCCCACAGGAACATGCCGCCCTGAGGCCGCAACCAATGCGCTTCGGGCGGGAACATCTCGTCCATCATTTCGAGCATCACGTCGCGGCGTTCCTTGTAGACCTGGCGGATGAACTTGACATGTTCGTCGAGGAAGCCGCCTTTTGCCACTTCATGGGCCACGTATTGATTGAACGATGAGGTATGCAGGTCCGCGGCCTGCTTGGCCATCACCAGCCTGCGAATGACCTCCGGCGGCGCGACCACCCACGCCAGGCGCAGGCCGGGCGCGAGCAGTTTCGAGAAGGTGCTCAAGTAGATCACGTTGCCGCTGTACTCGCCGTCGTTGTCGTTGCGGAACTGGCTGTCGAGGGTCACGACTGCGGGGATATGCTCGCCTTCATAGCGGAGTTGCCCGTAAGGGTCGTCCTCGATGATCGGGACCCCGTACTTGTCGGCCAGTTCGATCAGTTTCTTGCGGCGTGCCAGGCTGAGGGTCGAGCCGGACGGGTTCTGGAAGTTGGGCAGGACGTAAATGAACTTCGGCCCGACGCGCAGGGCGGCCTCCAGTTCGTCCACGATCATGCCGTTTTCTTCCGCGCGGACGGAAATATACTGTGCGCCGTAGGCATTCCAGGCCTGTAACGCGCCCAGGTAGGTGGGGGATTCGACCACGATGTAATCGCCGCGGTTGATGAACAGCCGCCCGATGAAGTCCAGCGCCTGCTGTGAGCCGGAGGTGATGAGGATGTTCTCGGCGTTCACCTGAACGCTGTAGCGCCCGGTGTGGCGGGCGATCATTTCACGCAATGGACGATAGCCTTCGGTGGTGCTGTATTGCAGGGCCTGTGCGCCGTGCTGTTGAATGACGTTGTTGCATGCCTCCTGAAACTCTTTCAGAGGGAAGACTTCCGGAGCGGGTAATCCCCCGGCGAACGAAATGATATCGGGCTGTTCGGTCAGTTTGAGCAGTTCGCGGATGACCGAACTTCCCATTCTTTGGGTCCGATGGGCATAGCGATATTCCCAGGGTGTCTGCATTCATACTCCTTGTGGTATGAGGATGAAAAAGGCCTGACAGGTATGCGTACCCGCCAGGCCTGGCTGACCTTATGGCAAAAGGATGCCGAGAAGGGTGAAGGCTAACGACACTCGCGTCACCTATACAATCTTACCGTTTTTTGGCTTTCTATGCAACCGACAAATATCATAAGTCCGGGGTGCCGATTCAACGTTTGCCTTGTTGCCGGCGCTTTCGTGCGAAACGTTGTACAATCGGGGTTACTTCAACTCAGGAGTCTGCCATGGCCGAGAAGATCCAGGAAACAAAGAAGCCCGAAGAGAAAAAGGAAGAAAAACCTGCTCCGAAAGATAACCTTGTCGAGACCAAACATACTGTAACCATCGGCGGGAAGGAGATCCGCTACACCGTCACAACCGGGACCATGGTCATGAAAGAGGAGACAGGCGATCGGGAGAAGGAAGCGGAGGGAGAAAAGCCGCGGGCGCAGATGTTCTTCGTCGCCTATACCAAAGACGGCGGCGCGAACAAGTCGAAGCGTCCCATCACATTTTCGTTCAACGGCGGACCGGGTTCCTCATCCGTTTGGCTGCATCTCGGCGTGCTCGGACCGCGCCGCGTCGAACTGACCTTCGAGGGCGACCTGCCCCAGCCGCCGTTCCAGTTGGCCGACAACGAGTACTCCCTGCTCGATGAAACCGACCTGGTTTTCATCGACCCGGTCAGCACAGGCTACAGCCGCCCGGTGGAGGGACAGAAGCCGAAGGAATGGCACGGCTTTACGAAGGATATCGAATCGGTGGGCGACTTCATTCGGCTGTACACCACTCGCTACGGACGCTGGCTCTCCCCCAAGTTCCTGATCGGCGAATCGTACGGCACGACGCGGGCGGCCGGGCTTTCAGGTTATTTGCAGGAGCGCCACGGTTTGTACCTGAACGGTATCATGCTCGTCTCGGCCGTGCTGGATTTTTCGACGATTGACTTCACGCCCGGCAACGACCTGCCCTACATCCTGTTCCTGCCCGCGTACGCGGCCACGGCCTGGTATCACCGCGCCCTGCGCATCCGCCGCCCGCTGCAGAAACTGCTGCAGGAGGCGGGCGAATTCGCGATAGGGGAGTACGCTGAGGCCTTGTTGAAAGGCAATCGGTTGACGCACCGCGAGCGGGCGCAGATCGTGGAGAAGATGGCGCGCTACACGGGGCTTTCGCCCGCGTTCATCGAACGCTCGAACCTGCGCGTCAAAGATCAGCATTTCTTCAAAGAATTACTGCGCGAGCGCGGACAGACCGTCGGCCGCCTCGACAGCCGCTTCCTCGGCCGCGACCGCCTCGGGGTCACGGAAGCGCCCGAATACGATCCGCTGTTGACGAACGTCATGGGCCCGTACACCGCGGCCTTCTACGATTACGTCCGCGCCGACCTCAAGTTCGAGAGCGACATCCCCTACGAAATCCTGAACGGCAAAGTCTGGCCGTGGTCGTTCAACGAGTTCGAGAACCGTTTCGTCTACGTGGCCGAGACCCTGCGCCAGGCGATGACCTACAACCCGCACCTCAAAGTCTTCGTGGCCAACGGTTACTATGATCTCGGCACGCCCTATTTTGCGGCTGAGTACACCTTTAATCATCTCGGCCTCGACGAGTCCCTGCGCGGCAACGTCAGCATGGGCTACTACGAGGCGGGACACATGATGTATATCCACATTCCCTCGCTGGCCGCGCTCAAGAACGACCTGGCGGAATTCATTCGCGGCGCCCTTCCACCCAAAAAGGAGTAAACATGGATCTGTCCACTCTGTTTTCCATCTTGCTACTTCGTACCCCGCTGTTTCTTCTCTGGCTCGTTGGCATTGTGCTGGCCGTTCTGCGCTTTGGGAGACATCCGCGCGTCTCGATCAGCGTAATCCTCGGCCTGTTCATCCTCTTCATCTCTCTGCTCATTGCATTGGTCGTGCCGAGCCTGTATAGTCAGGTCATTCGTGAAATATCGGGCGCGCAGATGTCAACGGTCTTCACTTTATTGGTCTGGCTTCAGCGGGCTCCCCTGTTTCTCGATTTCATCGGCTGGCTGCTCATCCTCTTCGGCATTTTCGCCGACCGAAAATCCGCCTCTTCAGCGACATGAACCTCGACGACCTCGAACTCTTCAAACGCCTCGACCGGCAGGACATGCTCGGTCACATCAACGGCCTGCCCGACCAACTGGCCTCCGCCTGGGAACTGGGGCTCAAACAACCTCTACCCAATTGGAAGAGGATTCGACAAGTAGTCATCGCCGGGATGGGCGGATCCGCCATCGGCGCCGACCTGCTGGCGGCTTACGCCGCTTCTTTCTCCCCCGTGCCTGTCACCGTTCACCGCGACTATGGCCTGCCCTTCTGGGCGCGCGGCCGCGAGACTCTGGTGATTGCCTCGTCGCATTCGGGCAATACCGAGGAGACGCTTGACTCCTTCGCGGCCGCGCTCAAAAACGATTGCCGCGTGATGGCGGTCTGCACGGGCGGGAAACTGGCCGAAGAGGCGAAGCAGGCCAGGGTCCCATTATGGACGTTTATCCATGCGGGCCAGCCGCGCGCCGCGGTCGGATTCTCCTTCGGGCTGCTGCTGGCGCTCTTCTTCCGTCTCGGCTTCATCCCCGATCAAAGTGAACTGGTCGCCGGGGCGGTGGCGGCCATGAAAAAATCCGCCGAAAAACTGACGCCCGACGTGCCCGCCGCGCTCAACCCGGCCAAACGTTACGCCGGTCAATTGGTGGGGCGCTGGGTAACCTTCTTCGGCGCGGGACTGCTGGCCCCGGTGGCGCGCCGCATGAAGGGACAGGTCAATGAGGTCGCCAAGGCGGGCGCCAGTTTCGAGGTCCTGCCCGAGGCGGATCACAACACGCTGGCCGGCCTGATTAATCCCAGCCAGGTGCTCATGCCCCACACAATGAATCTGTTCCTGCGCGCCCCGTCCGATCACCGCCGCAACCGATTGCGCATTGACCTCACCAAGAAGACCTTCATGGTCGAAGGCCTCAACACGGACTTCCTCGACGCGCGCGGCGATTCCCCTCTTGCGCACATGTGGACGCTGATTCACTTTGGGGATTACATGGCGTATTACCTCGCCATGGCCTACGGTGTGGACCCGACGCCGGTGGACGCGCTGGTCACGCTCAAAGAAGCGCTGGCGAAGAAATAGTAGAAACCTGGTTTCTCAGAGAAACCAGGTTTCTGAAAATACCTGTGAACGTCATACGCCGTCTGCTTAATTCTCCTCAGGCGCCCGGCTTGCTTCTCTTCCTTGCCGGGCTGACTCTTCGCGTCCGTCAGTACCTCGTGGGGCGCTCCCTCTGGTTGGATGAGGCGATGCTGTCCATCAACATCGTCAACCGTTCGTTCCTCGGCCTGACCGAATGGCTGGAATACGACCAGCAGGCGCCCATTGGCTTTCTGTGGTTGCAAAAAATTGCGGTGCTGGTTTTTGGTAACAATGAATACGCTTTGAGGCTTGTTCCCTTCGTTGCAGGATGTATCGCGCTGTGGCTGATGTACCTGCTCAGCCGCCGCCTCCCCGCTTTCGCTGGTTTCACCGCGCTGGCGCTGTTCGCGTTTTCCTACCCTCTCATCTATTACACATCGGAAGCCAAACAATACATCGTTGACGCGGCCATCGCGCTCGGCCTCTTGTCCTTGTTTCTGCATCTCGAGGCACGCGGCTTAACTTTACGCGATCACGCCGCGCTCGGTTTCATCGGCGCGGGCGCGGTGTGGTTTTCGCATCCCGCCGTTTTTACGCTGGCGGGAATTGGGTTGGCGTTGTCCGTCAAAGCATTTCAGAAAAAACCATGGCCTGCTTTGGGCGGCCCGCTTTTGACCGGCGCGTTGTGGCTGGCGAGTTTCGCGCTTTTTTATTTTCTGTTCCTCAACCGTTCCATCACCGCCGGTGTTCTGCTGGATTTCTGGGGCGACGCGTTCCTGCCTCTCTCCTCGCGGGCGGGCAGTTGGCTGGCAGTCTCGTTCAGCAACTTCTTTCGCGATGTGGCAGGTTTGAAGATTTCCCTGTTCCTCGCGTCGCTGCTTGTATTATGCGGGCTGGCCTTTATCTTCCGAACAAACCTTTCCCTTGGAATCGCTCTGACTGCGCCGGCCCTGCTC
>DAOTXP010000005.1:0-2538 GCA_034435275.1 Anaerolineales bacterium
GGCTTTGGTGCATGAAAGGATTGACAAAGAAGGGCGTGACCGTGTAATTTTAGTTTATGCCTAAACAAAAGAAAACACAATCACGCCCAAAGCCATTATACCGTGTGAAAAATTGGTCTGATTACGATAAAGCGCTGGTGCAACGCGGCTCAATCACATTCTGGCTGTCGAACGATTTTGAAAAGACCTGGCTCTACACTGGTCAGAAACAACGTGGCGCGCAATTGGACTATAGTGATCAAGCCATCTTGGTCATGCTGACTGTGAAAGAAGTGTTCCATCTCACGAACCGCCAAGCAGAAGGTTTCATGCGCTCCTTGTTTGTATTGATGAAGATTGCCTTGCCGGTGCCAGATCATTCAACCTTATCCAAACGTGGCAGGAACTTGAAGGTAACCTTGCCGAAGAAAACCAGTCAAAGCCTGAATATCGTGATGGATAGCACGGGTCTGAAAATCTATGGTGAAGGCGAATGGAAAGTGCGACAGCATGGCGTCTCGAAACGGCGCACCTGGCGCAAGTTACATCTGGGCATCAATCCTGAAGATGGCGAAATTCAAGCTGTGATCATGACCGAAAATAGCGTCAGTGATGCTGAAGTCGTGGAAGCGCTGTTGCAACAAATTGACCAGGAAATTGCCAAGTTTGCCGCGGATGGCGCATACGATAAACGCAAAGTGTATGACAGCCTGAATGGACATTCGCCGAATGCAGATGTCTTGATACCACCGCGCAAGAATGCTCGCATCTGGAAACATGGCAACACCAAAGCGGAGCGTCTCAAGCGAGATGAAAATCTGCGTTCCATCCGCAAGCATGGATGGAAGACTTGGAAGAATGATTCTGGCTATCATGTTCGTTCGTTGGCAGAAACTGCCATGTTTCGCTTGAAAACCATCTTTGGCAATGGACTTTCGACGCGCTTGCTTGAAACGCAAACCACACAAACGCTTGTCCGTTGCGCAGCGCTCAACCAAATGTCCCATCTGGGCATGCCTCAAGCTTGCAAGGTTGCCTAACTGCTCGTACCCAATGGACAGATCACACCTATTTTTTGATTTATGCACCAAAGCCATCGCCGCCTATAATTTCATTGGAACGGCGACTCCAACAGCGACTCAAACACGAACGAGTACTCCTGCAAGGCCGTCCCGGACTCCCACCAAAACGGTAACCAAGCTCCCCAGCAAGACGCCGACGCGGACCCTTACCCTGACTCCCAGCAGGACTTCGACCCGAACTGCCACTTTGACGAGGACGCCAAGCAAGACGCCTACCCCAACCAAAACACGAACACCGACCATAACTCCCACGCCAAACAATCACGGTAGCGGAACTTGCTGGGCCAGCGGACCATCCTGGGCTGGGTACACAGTTTATTATGATATAGATTTGACCACGGTTCCAGCAGATTGGGTTACTTCAATAGTATCAGCAGCCAATACATGGAATTATGTCACGCCCAGTCATTTTACCTTTGTCCGCCAGATTGGAAGCAACAATACCGTCAGGTATGAAATACCAATTGATCCTGATGCTATAGCGGTTGCAGCTCCTCCACCATTAGAGGGATTTATTGTGTTCGAGTATATTAAACTGAATCCAAACAAACCCTGGGATACGAACAACGATTCTCCTTCAAGTACAGCTTTCAATGTTCAGAATGTAACCACACATGAGTTTGGGCACTGGCTCATGCTTAATGACATTCATTCTACAGATTGTGCCCCTGTAACCATGTATTATTCTATCTCTCGCGGCGAAATAGACAAGATAACATTAGATATTGCAGATGAGAATGGCATCAATTGGCAATATCCATAGAATGAGCTCGAACCGGAGTTCGATTGATCAAGGAGAAAGAGTAAATTATGAACAGAAAAACGCTGACCGCTATAATCATCGTCACAACATTGGCAATCGCACTTTATGCAATAACGACAATGGCCGACAAAAGAGAGCCGGTAACGTTAAGGGCATTCGGTTCACTTGAAGCATTGACTATTGATGATTTGATTGACAGGGCAGAGCTAATCATAATCGGCGAAGTCAAGACCACACTTCCCAGCCGGTGGATCGCCCACAACGAGAAAGACACAAAAGATGCCACACCTCAGGAAATCTATGAAGCCGAGGGCTTGTTTACAGATTCGCTGATCTCAATAGACCAAATCTTAAAGGGAAACGTCGAGGAGCCGCTTGTGCGCGTCCGTACCTTTATCGGCGAAACCGAACAGGTCCGTTGGGTAAGTTCAATCGAGCCTGATTATCAGACCGGGCAAGTTTATCTGCTATTCCTGCACAAAGACAACGGCCCCTCACAAGTTGTGGACCCGGGAGACTACATCGCAGTAAACGCAATTGACGGTGTGTACAAAATTGTGGACGACAAGGCGATCTCAGTAAAAGACGAGTGGGTTCTGGGCGATTTGATCCAGTACATACAAAAGGCCCTCACAAACTAAGCAAACAGAAGGAAACCTACCCCATCCTTTTCTTCCACGCGGCGCGGACCTCGCCTGCAAAGGCGACACTGCC
>DAOTXP010000006.1:0-3030 GCA_034435275.1 Anaerolineales bacterium
GGGCATTATCGCGCCACGGTACAGGGACGCGTGGAACACATGACTTCACAGGATGAATTGGCCGCGCTGATGGGACGACTTGACACGCTTGGCTTTTATTACAAGGTGATGGATGAAGATGAATTCCGCACCCTCTCCGCTGACCAGAAAGCAGTGGACGCGTTGTTCCACGAAGAGGCGCGCAAGAAACTTGGCCGCTGGGTGGATTTGGCGGAGGAGCGACTCAGCGGTACGGGCATCAAATGCTTCGTCACCGGCGGCAACGATGATGAATGGGATGTGCTGTCTGCCATCAAGCGCGAGGGTGCAAAATCGTTGATCGCATGCGAAAATGAGATGGTGATGGTGGACGAGGACCACTCGATGATCTCGGTCGGGTTGAGCACGCCGACGCCGTGGAAGACGCCGCGCGAGGTCTCGGAGGAGGAACTCGGCAGGATGATCGAAGAGATGGCCGCGAAAGTTCCCGATATGCAAAAGGCCATTTTCAACTTCCATGACCCCCCCAAAGACTCGACCCTCGACACCTGCCCCATGCTGGACTGGACGAAAGACCCGCCGGAGCAGATCGTTCAGGGCGGGCAACCCGTCATGCACGGGGCGGGTTCGAGGTCCGTACGGGATGCGATTGAAAAGTACAAGCCAATGCTTGGACTGCACGGTCACATCCACGAGTCGCAGTCGGTGGCGAAGATCGGGCGCACCACCTGCGTTAATCCAGGCAGTGAATACGGAGAGGGCATCTTGCGCGGCTGTCTGGTGAATTTTGTGGACGGTGAAATTGTGGGGTATCAGATGACAAGCGGATAATTCTTCCAATCCACTTTAGGAGGCAGGCATGACGTGAGTCTCGTTTGACGTTTCGATTGCTGGCTGAAACCGTTTTTCAACCCAAAGGAGAAATGTAATGGCTACTGCGACTGCAAAACCTGAAGTCTTTACCCGAAAAGCCTCGGGTCTGGTGCGTGTCATGTCTCCGTTCTCAGCCTTCGTCTACAACATCCTGACGATGGGCTTGATCTTCCCGTGGACGTACCTGTGGGCGCCGGGGGCACTGCCCGGCGGCAAACTGGTGTGGGGCATTTTGCTGGCGATGATCATTGAAATTCCCATCGCGTTTGTTTACGTGTGGCTCTCCACCGCGCTCCCGCGTTCGGGCGGTGACTATGTGTTCCAAAGCCGCGTCTTCGGCGGCGGCATAGCCTTCACGGTGGTGATGTCCGGTTACGTGATCTGGATTCTGCAATGGGTGGCGCTTTCGGGCTGGCTGCTTTCCTATCTCGGATTCGCGCCGCTTTTCCTCGGGCTGGGCGCGACGACGGGAAGCGCGGCCATGTCTGGACTCGGAGTCTGGTTTACCACCTCGACGGGCATCATCATCACCAGCATTTTGAACGCCTTTGTGGCTGCGCTCATCCTCATCAGCGGCTTCAAGAACTACGTCCGCTTCCAGAACGTGATGATTGTCGGCACAATCCTCGCCTTCCTGACCATGCTGGTGGTGCTGTTCACGGGGAACCCGTCTTCTTCGATGGCGCACATTGACTCGTTCGCGCAGGCCATCAGCGGCGTGGAAAACTTCGTGCAGACCGCGATTGACGCCTCGGTGGCCGCAGGCATTGATTTGAATCCGCCGTTCAGCATGATCGCCACCCTGCTCGTCGCGCCCATTGCGTGGACCTCGTTGCAGTGGGCGACCTATTCTGCCCAGCAGAACGGCGAGATCAAGAATGCGCGTTCCTTCAACAGTCAGGTGTTCATCATTGTCGGCTCGTTGATCTTCACGGGCATTTTGCTTGCCCTGCTGGCCGCCGCGCTGGAGAAAGCCGTCGGCACGGAATTCCTGTATGTGGCGGGAGCAGGCTACTGGTCCGGGGTGGGTGAAGCGACCGTGGCGGGCTTCTGGCTATGGCCGAACATCATCGCGGTCGCGTTGACGGCCAGTCCGCTTGTCGTCCTCATCATCGGCATCGGCTACATTCTCAACTCGCACCAGATCGTGCATAACTGCTACATCGGCATGACGCGCGTCATGGTGGCCATGTCGCTCGACCGCCTGCTCCCCGAATTGGTCAGCAAAGTGGACGAGAAACGCCACACGCCTGCCAACGCGCACTGGGCTTATTTCATCGCCAGCATCCCGGTCATCTTCCTCTACAACTTGTATCCGGGTTGGGTGGGCCTGACCCTGGGCGTGACCTTTGCCTGCGGTTATGTATTCGTCATCACCTGCCTGGCGGGCGCGCTGTTGCCGTATCGTGCGAAGGATGTGTATGAGGCTTCGCCCGGCGCAAAGTACAAATTGGGTGGTATCCCGCTGGTGACCATCCTCGGTGTGCTCGGCTTCCTGTTGGGCAGTGTCATGCTGGTTATGTTCATGTTCGACGCGCGCCTCGGCCTGACCAGCCCGCTGGCTTACGGCATCGTGTTCGGCGTTCTGGCGGTCTCGGCGGTCTGGTACTTCATTGCCAAGAACATGCAGAAGTCCAAGGGCATCAACGTGGACTATGCTTTCAAGGAGATCCCGCCCGAGTAACTGGGTTTGAATTTTTGTAGACCCTAAAGGTTTTGAAAACCTTTAGGGTCTACCCAAGACTGGAGTTCGCTTTATGCCGATCATTGATGAAGCCGTTGCAAAAATCGAAGATTGGAAAGGCAAGCATGTTATCGTCCAGCCGCTTTCGGGCGGACTGACCAACACGAACTACAAAGTGGAGGTGGATGGAACCCCGTTCTTTGTGCGCGTGCCCGGGGCAAGCACCGAACTTCTCGCGGTGGATCGGAACAACGAATATCACAATTCGAAAGCCGCAGCGGAGGCCGGCGTCGGGCCGAAGGTCTTACATCATCTGCCTGAATACAGTGTGATGGTTCTCGAATTTATCAATGGGGAAACGATGTCGAAGGAATCATTGAATGCGCCCGGGATGCCGACGCGCATGGCGAAAGCGATTAAGAAACTGCACGCCGGTCCTCGCTTCCTCCTGGACTTCAATATGTTCCGCCTCACGGAATATTATCTCGGCCTGT
>DAOTXP010000007.1:0-6327 GCA_034435275.1 Anaerolineales bacterium
CGTCGCCGCGACCACTGTCTCGATATTGGCCGTCGGTTGAGCGGGCGAGGGCGGCTGGAACGCGCAGGCGAACACTGTCAACGCCAGGATAAGACTGATGGGGATGACGCAAAGTCGAGCATTCATCGGCTACACCTGCTCGAACCGCTCGACCGGCAGCACGAAGAGGGTGGCGCGCCGTTCGCCGGTTGCCAGCGGCGGCAACTTGCCGCGCAGCACCTGAACGGCCTCCTCGACTTGCGCATCCTCCACGCCGATTAACAGCGTGGCAATCCCGCTGCGCAGGAATCCGCCGGTCGAGGCGACGCGCGTGACGCGGAATTCCTTCTCGGTCAACGCCTGCGTGACTGGATCGGCGTCGTTATCCTTCACAACCACAATCATCATCTTCATGGCTAAAACTCCTCGTAACGTTCCACGGGCAGGGCAAAGACCGTCGCGCCGCCCACCGTCACCGGGACGGGCGCGGGCAGGGGCAGAGGCGTCCCCTCCATGGGCAGGGTTAAATATTCCACACGCTGGCGGCAGGACTTGCCCAATGCCTCCAGCACGGCTTCTGCGCCGTGCTCCGGCAGGCCAATCAACAACGTCGCGCTGCGACGGCCTAGGAACCCGCCCGAACTGGTCAGGTGCGCGACAGGCGAATAAACCTCGCCCAGGGCGCGCGCAGCCAAGTCGAAGTCCTGTTCCTGAATGACGGCTACCAAAAGAAGCCGGATGGAAGAATCGTCCATAACTGCCTCCTCGGAGGTTTAAAACCATCTATAGACAATAGTATACAGAATACTGGCAATTGTACAAGTGACCAGC
This sequence comes from Anaerolineales bacterium, assembly GCA_034435275.1. GTDB lineage: Bacteria > Chloroflexota > Anaerolineae > Anaerolineales > Villigracilaceae > JBFMCC01. Next base: position 811 of record DAOTXP010000007.1, read on the forward strand.
ATGACCGGCAGGCCGCGCTTGTTCCAGATTTTTGGCGTAATCGGATGGCGGGTTTTCTCCGAAAGTGTGGTCACGATTATATTGGCGGTCGTTCCGATGATCGTTCCGTTCCCGCCGAACCCCGCGCCGAAAGCCAGCGCCCACCACAGCGGCGTCACGTCCATGCCCGCTTCACCGAGGCCCTGGATCACGGGAATCATTGCGATGGTAATTGGAACGTTATCCACGACCGCTGACAGCGCGGCGACGATCCAGATCAGCCCAACCCCGAACCACAAAGGCGGGACATTGGACGCCTGCTCCAGCAACCCGACAATGGATTCCATGACACCGGCATGTTCCAACCCGCCGACCATCACGAAGAGCGCGCCGAAGAAGACGAGCACGCTCCACTCGACACGTTTGAGCGTCTCCTCGATGCTGGGCTGGACCCAGACCAACGCGACCGCCGCCGCGCTCAATGCAACCAGCGACGGGCTGACGTGCAAGGCATGATGAACAAAGAAAAACAGGATCGCGCCCCCCAATACGATGAGAATACGACGCGCAACCACGGGCTCATTGAGCGTTTCGGCGGGATCGAGCTGCATGATGGCCCTGACACGGCGCGGCCGTTTGGATAATTCCTTTGTGAACAGGTAACGCAACAAGAACAAAGCGCCCGCCCACGAAACCAACACAATTGGCATGGAATAAACCAGAAAGTCGTTGAACGACAGCCCCGCTGCGGAACCGATCAGCACGTTGGGCGGATCGCCAATCAGGGTCGCGACGCCGCCTGTGTTTGACAGCAGGGCTTCAGAGACCAGGAAAGGGAGCGCGCTGATGCCCATGATTTCACAAATGAGAAGGGTGACAGGCGCGATCAGAACAACGGTGGTCACGTTGTCCAAGAACATCGAAAGGACGGTCGTGATGACACCCAGTAACACAAACAGGCGCATGGGTTTCCCTTTCGACGAGCGCGCCGCCAGCACCGCCAGATACTGAAAAAAACCCGTCGGCTCCAGCATGGCAACGAGGATCATCATGCCCAGCAGGAGCCCCAGCGTATTGAAATCAATCGCCTCGAGGGCGGCTTCCTCCGAATAGAAACCCAGCACTCTCCCCAGTCCCACCATGAGAACCGCTCCCGCAATGGCCGTGATGGAACGATTGAGTTTTTCGGAAAAAATCAGGATGAGACTCCCGAAAAAGACGAGGCAGGACAGGATTGCAGGTATCACCTTGATTTCTCCGCCTTCGGCCAGATGGACAAGATGGCGACCCCGATATCGACGCGCGAGGTGATCCCCACAAGTTTTCCCTCCTTCGAAACAACCGGCATGTCGTGCAGGTTGTGCTGCAACATCAAGGCGTAGGCGCGTAACAGACCGCAATCCACGTCCACGGTGATGGCGGGTTTCATCAGAGCCTTGACGGGTTTGTTCAGCGTCCTGACGGATGGACGCGTGTCCTCTACCGCGCCGAAATCGTGGACGAAGTCCACATCCGCAAAAAAACTGACGAAGTCAGGCAGTTCGAGCGTGAGCATATCGCGCATCCCGATCACGCCGACAAGCTTTTCGTCATCGTCCACAACCGGCAACAGGCCGATATGCTTCTTGACAAAGATGGCTGCAGCCTCGCGTATGGTGGTTGTTGCATGGACGGAAACAACGTTACGTTTCATGCAGGAGGTGACTTTCATAGGGTCTCCAAACAGATTTGAATTCCATTCGAGGGTTGTCCAAAATTTTACACCACAAAAAGCAATTCGTTTTCAGGGCAAAAGGACATCCGATCGTTAGTTCTGGCGTTTCAAGCAAGAGGAGTTGAACGCGGCCGCCCATAATAATGAATGTTACCTGGGACGAAGACAGCCATAAAGCGGCGCTGTCATCTCAGCCTAATTGTACAATGCCGGGAGTTGGGTTGACCTCTGAAGACGTTCCCGATATTCGGGCAATTCGAGCATTGGCGGACGGTCGCGCTCCGCGATCTCTTCCACATCCAGAAAGAAGCGCTCCTTCTCGTAACGGATCAACTTCATCGTCTTGTTGACGTTCTCCAGGAAACTCTGCCCGTATCGGGACTCCAGTTTTCGCATCACAGCCTGCACGATGGCAAAGGACATTTTCCCCAGCGCCTCCAGCGGCTGGTTGTGATGAATGCGTTCCATCAAATCCACCTGGGCAATGGCGCCCAGCCCGAATTTTTCGAACGTATCGATCAGCAGGCCGATCTCCACCCCGTAGCCGGAGAAGAACGGCAATTGTTCCAGCATCTTTCGCCGCCCGCCGTATTCCCCCGAAAGCGGTTGAACGATACCAGAGAGTTCTGGATAGAACAGATTGAGCAAGGGGCGCGCCGTCAACTCGGTAACTCTTCCGCCGCCCCCGGCCTGTTTCTTATGCCCGACCTTCAAAGGCCGCCGATAAAAACCTTTCACGAATTGAATCTCCTGCCGGAGCAAGAGAGGGGCAATCAGCCCACACACAAAACGCGGATGGATGTTCACAATATCCGTATCAATCCAGATGATAATGTCTCCGCGCGTACAATACAGGCTCTTCCAGAGCGCCTCGCCCTTTCCATGCCGCGCCCCATATTGCGGGAGGACCTTCTGATGGACGTAAACCGGGATTCCCATGCTTTCAGCAATTTCACACGTTCGGTCGGACGAATCCGAATCGATCAGCACCATCTCGTCCAGCAAAGGGACGCGCGTCATCAGCGCATCCCTGATCGTGGCAATCACGTTACCCACCGTCTCCTCCTCGTCCAGCGCAGGCAGGGCAAGGCTGATGGATAAACCCTGCTCATCCTTCAATGCGAGCAGATACTTCAGATCCTTGAATTCGTCGGCGTGAAAAGTGTTCTCCGCGAACCACTTGTCCACGAGAATCGAAATGGCCTGTGCACCCGCGCTTTCATCGTAATCGGCCTGGGGCAGGGGCCGTCCGCTTTTCACCGCAATGACCGCGCCGGGCGCCTCGCGCAAGATACGGTCAGCGAAAGGACCGAGCGAAGCGGAACTGGTGGCGGCCTGGGAGGTGGTACCGAGAATGATCACATCCGCCATCCGGCCGTTCTCGAGGATGAACTGCGCCGCATCTTCCGTGACCGCAAACTGTTTCCGCACCTCGGGCATTTGCTTCAGGACGCGCTCGAGCCCCTTGAAAGGAGCGTCACTGCGCGCTTCGGGATTGTCAGGGTGACGCAGGTGGAGGGCCGTCACACCTTTGGGTTCCAGACCCAGGCCCACGCGCAGGGCCAGTTCCGCATGGGGTCCGCCCCGCACCGGGACCAGGACCTGCTTTGGCCTGTCGGACAGTTTTCCGCGCACCAAAGCGATGTTGCACGGAGGCCGCATCAGCACGTCGTTGGCCGTCACGCCCAAGGCCCGCAGATGGGCGTCCCATTCGAGGCAGAGCAAGTCGGGCTTTTCATCCTGTATGAATTTTGCCAGTTCCATCCAGGGATGATGCGAGACGATGATCTGTGCCTTGCCTGTGATGCGTTCGTCCTTTCCATAATGACGTAACTGTTTGCGCAAGGCGCGCGCGGCCACAGCGCCCACACTCAAAGACTGGTCGGGAGGCACGACCACAATGCCGACAAGGGTAATATCCGCATCCAAATGACGGGCAGTCTCCAGCGCGTCGACGCCGGGACCTTCATGCACAAAAGGAATAAGAACCGTTTGGATGGGAAGGAACTCGGTATGTTTTCGCATGCCTGTCATCCTTTCCCTAACAGAGGCGAGATATGTTGACGATAGATGGCCTCCCAGCGATACGCCCCTCGCGCGCGCATGGCAAGCCGCGCAGGCAGGGACGTTCGCAAATGGTTTGCAATCATCCCGGCAACAATTTCAGGTTTTTCATCGGGTGAAAAGAAAATGACGTCTCCCATGCCGAGTTTTTTCAACGGGGAAATGTCCGCGCAAAAAGCCGGTAGATGGCTGAACGCGGCTTCGATCAACGGGATGCCGAAACCCTCCTCGCGGCTGGGGAAGAACAACGCGTCTACCACACGGAAAAAATCCGCGATGATTTCGTCGGGCAGGAAACCGTCATATAGTTCCGCGAGAAAGTGCATCGAGCCTTCCAAGCCTAGTTGTTTACGCAGGCTGGTCAGCATGTCGAAGTATTTGATATTGTCCGCGTTGTGCGGACCCAGCGGACCCGTGACCACGAGCGCGGCTTGCGGGAAATCCTTTTTCAATTCAGCCAGCGTGTTCAACGCGAGTTCGATGTTCTTGCGCGGCGTGACGCGGACGGGCAAAAGCAGAATCGGCGCGGCATCCAGCAGTTTTGTTTTTTCGAGCAGGGATTGGGTCAGCGCTCCCAGCTTGTAAAACTGATGAACATCCACGCCGTTGGGGATGACGCGAATCGAAGAAGGTTCGATCTTCATCAATTCAGATAATTCATCGCGGCGCAATTCCGAGACGACGACCTGAGTAGCGTTACCCCAATCTGCGCGAATCAAATCCCACGGATAACCGTCGTGCAGTTCGGGCAGGTAGCGCGGCGTGGTCCACGCGAGGTCGTGATGCCAGAGAATCAAACGCGGCAATTTCTTCGATAGGTGCAGTTGATGAAGCGCGGCGGTCAATGCAAGATTCTTGTTCAACGAACAGACGTTATGCGCGATCAAGACATCCACGCTAGCAAGCGCGCTTTGGAGTTCCCTCGCAAGCTCGTCGCGCAACGCATCAAACTCTGCGGTCACTTCGCCAGAATCCAATTGAGCCTTGATGTATGCCACGCGTTCGTGGCGGGAATCAGCAAGCGCGATCCTCTGTAGCGGAATCTGTTTGTTCATCGCCTCGCCGCGCGCCGCGAGCAGGCGCACAGAATGTCCATCATCATTCATCATCCGCGCGTGGTGTCCGATGACGCTTTCCACGCCACCGACGATGGGCGGCACGGAGTAATGCAGTAAAGTGATATTCATATCGCTTTTACACCTGATACCCCAAACAATCCATCAAGATGGATTCCAACCGTTGTTTCAAAACCGTGTAGGAGAAATATCGTTTTGCAAGTTGATAATTCTTCTCCGTCCAATCCTGCGTCAGATCGGGGTTTTTCAACGCGTGCCGCACGGCGGTAATGGTACTCGTGCTGATGAAGCCGTCGAACCAGAGGGTGTGAAATCCCTTCGGTTTGATGTCCACTTCGTAGATCGAATAGTTGTTGACGAGGATGAGACGGCGGTAATACACGGCTTCCAAAAAGGCGTTCCCAAAACCTTCGATGGCCGAGGGATAGGTGACCAAATCGGCATGAGGATACACATCGCCGAGCGTGTAAATTTTCCTTCCATCTTTGGTCGTACCGCGCTGATCCTGCACCTGATCGGATTCGAATCGCACGGTCACATTCAGCAAATCGGCATACTCGCGGACGCGTTGTTCGTAGTCCGTGCCTTCGTCGCCGGAGGCGTGCGAGATGATGAGTTTGGCGGGCAGGTCGAGGCGGCGCATCAATTCGATGGCGTGTTCGATTCCCTTGCGCTGGATGACGC
>DAOTXP010000008.1:0-14518 GCA_034435275.1 Anaerolineales bacterium
ACCGCAACAACACCATGGACGGAATGTTGACCTTCGTCCTCCTGCTGGCCGCGTGGGCCTTCATTAAGGCAGTCGAAACAGGCAGGGCGCGCTGGCTCTTCCTCGGCGCGGTCATCGTGGGTCTCGGCTTCAATATCAAAATGTTGCAGGCTTTCCTGCCGTTGCCCGCCTTCCTCGCCCTCTATTTCTTTGGTGCAAAAATTGGCTGGCTCAAAAAAATCGGCTTGCTGAGCGGTGCCCTGGCTTTGCTGGTTGCTGTTTCACTTTCATGGGCGCTGATCGTGGACTCGGTCCCGGCGGAGGAGCGTCCATACATCGGCTCGTCGCAGGATAACACCGTGATGGGACTCATCCTCGGCCATAACGGGACGGCGCGCCTGTTCGGCGGACGCGGTGGGAATCAACCCACGCTTCCCGCGGGACAGGGGGCGGGTCCCGCCTTCGATGGGCCGGACGGCTTCAACCCGTACACCAGCCCCGACGCGGGTGCGAATCCGCCCGGGCTGGCGTATCGGCCTCAGGGTCAGGGCGGAGGCGGGAGCATGTTCAGCAACGAGACCGGCACACCGGGCGTCTTCCGCTTCTTCGAGCCGCCGCTCGGCGCGGAGATGTCCTGGCTGCTGCCGTTCGCGTTGGTCTCGCTGTTCATCCTGCTCTTCCAATCGAAGATTCGCCTGCCGGTTGAATCGGGCGCGCATCTCGGTTTGATCCTGTGGGGCGGCTGGCTGATGACCTGCGTGGTGTTCTTCAGCGCGGTCTCGGGGATTTTCCATGCCTACTATGCCGTCATGCTCGCGCCCGGGCTGGCGGGGATGGTGGGCGGCGGGTTTGGCGTGTTGTGGCAGATGCGGTCTCGCAAGTGGTCGGGCTGGCTGCTGGCCGTTGCCGCGGTCCTGACGATTGTGTTCCAAATCCACCTCGCCTGGCAGTTTGGCGTGACCGCGTTCTGGCAGCCGCTCGCGCTGACTCTGGCCGCGCTGGGCACGATCCTGTGGATGGCGGGACTCTTCCAAGCCTCGTCGTTCTGGCCGCGCGCGGCGTATTCCGTGTTGCTGATCGCGATGTTGCTGGTGCCCTTCGCCTGGTCCGCGTTGACCGTGTCGCGGGGTGCAGATGCCAACCTGCCGGCCGCGTATGGGGTCAGCGGCCGCGGTGGCGGCCAGCGCCCGGCGGATGCAGGGGCGGCGAACAATGATCGTCCCGCAGTCCAGCCTGCCGCAAATGACGACCATGCCGCTGGTGACGCGTTGCTGGCGTTCCTCGAAGCCAATACGCAGGATGTGGAGTACCTGGTGGCGGTGCCCAGTTCGCAAGTCGGGGCGCGCTATGTGATCGCCACCGGGCGGCCGGTGCTGTATATGGGCGGATTCAGCGGCGGCGACCCGGTGGTGGACGCGGCTGACCTGGCCGAGATGGTCGCGAACGGCGAATTGCGTTACGTGTTGTACGGCGGCGGTCAACGTAACGGGGGGCAGGATATTTTGAACTGGCTGGCGGTGTCTTGTTCCGTGGTCGAGGAGTTCAGCCAGGGACAGGTTGCGGCAACCAGTCCAGGCTTCCCGCGTCCAGTCGGCCCGAACGGACAGCAATCTCCCGTTGGCCCAATCGGTCAATTCCCCGGCAGGCCCGGGAACAGCGCAAATATACTGTACGAATGTGATTAACTGATGTTACGCAGTTCGGCCTGTACAGCGACATTCATGTCGCCCGTTTTGCGAGATAAATCTCGCAGTACTGCGTAAGGTGAGTGATTAAACAAATCAGAGCGACCCATGCGGGTCGCCCTGATGCTTACAGTGAATCAAAACCAACAGCCAATAACCAACAGCCAAGTGCTACTTGGCGTAGTCCACTGACCGCGTCTCGCGCACCACCGTGACCCGAATCTGACCGGGATACTGCATGGTCTCCTCGATCTTCTTGGCCACATCGCGCGCCAGGCGGCTGGAGGCGAGGTCGTCAATCTCCTCGGGCTTGACGATGATGCGCACTTCGCGTCCCGCCTGGATGGCGAAACTCTGTTGCACGCCTTTGAACGAATTGGCCAGGTCTTCCAGGCTTTTGATGCGTTTGATGTACGCCTCGAGGTCCTCGCGGCGTGCGCCCGGCCGCGCCCCCGAGATGGCGTCCGCGGCCTCGGCGATGACCGCCTCGATGCTCTCCTGTTCCACTTCATGATGATGCGAGGCGATGGCGTTGACCACCTTCGGGTTCACGCCGTAGCGCTTGCAGAATTCGGCGCCCAGCATGGCGTGCGTGCCTTCCTGGTTGTGATCCATGGCCTTGCCGATGTCGTGCAGGAAGCCGCCCTGCTTGGAAATATCAATGTCCGCGCCCAATTCCGCGGCCAGAATGCCCGCCAGTTTGGAGACTTCCACCGCGTGCGCCAATTGATTCTGTCCGTATGAGGTGCGGAATTTTAATCTCCCCATCATACGCAACACTTCGGGATGCAGGCCCGCAATGCCCGCGTCGAAGGCGGCCTGTTCGCCTGCCTCGTTGATGATCTTTTCCACTGCCTTGGTCTCGTCTTCGATGATTTTCTCGATGTGGGCGGGGTGGATGCGGCCATCCACGGTGAGGCGGACGAGGGCGCGGCGGGCGATCTCACGGCGCACCGAATCGAAGCACGAGATGGTGACCGATTCGGGCGTATCGTCCACGATCACATCCACACCAGCCGCCTGCTCGAAGGCCTTGATGTTGCGTCCGTTGCGGCCCACGATGCGGCCTTTCATCTCCTCGTTTGGCAACGTGACGCGGGCGCTGGTCACTTCCGCGACGTGCTCGGAGGCCACGCGCTGGATCGCGTCCGCGATCAATTTGCGGGCGCGCTTCTCTCCCTCCTCGCGCGCCTCCGCCTCGATCTGGCGATAGATGCGCGCCATGTCGGCACGCGCCTCTTTTTCCACCGCCGCGAACAATTCCCTGCGGGCGTCCTCCTGCGACATCTGCGCCACTTGTTCCAGCCTGGTCACCTGCTCTTCGTAGAGTTTCTCGATCTCGTTGGCGCGGCGGTCAATGGAGGATTGCCGCTTGTTCAGGTTCTGCTCGCGTTGTTCCAGTTTTTCGGCGCGATTGTCCAGGTCAGCGCGGCGTTTGTCCAGCCGTTCGGTCTCGCGGTTGAGTTCAGCGCGGCGGTCCTTCAGTTCCGCTTCGGCCCCCTGCACGATCTTCAGCGCGTTGTCGCGTGCCTGGATTTCGATCAGGCGCGCCTGCTCGTTCACGCCCTTCAGAATATTTTCGGCCTTTTCCTTCTGATCTCGCAGAGCCTTCTCGACCTGGTAACGATGGAACAGGTAACCGCCCACCAGACCGACCATCAAAGCCACAACAGCATAGACTAATGGAGTCATATGATTTCCTCGTCAAGTTTATTGTTCCTGCTCGTCCCACAGCCGTTTGACGGTCGGCGCGATGACCGAGTAGGAGAAGCCGCGGCGGGCAAGGAAATCGCCCAGTTTGCGGCGGAATTCCTGCCATTCCAGCCCGGCCAGCCTGCGGACCTTTTTGCGGCCCGCCTCATAGGCCAGGGCTTCATCGTCTGCCGCCTCCAGCGCGGACTGGATGGCGGCTTCCGTTAAACCTTTCTGTTTCAACTCCATGGCCAGCGCCCGTTTACTGCGCGGGCGGAACTCGTTGCGGTTCGCGACCCACGCGCTGGCAAACTGACCATCGTTCACGAACCCTTCCGCCCGCAGGCGTTCGAGCGTCTCCTCGATGACTGCCTCGGGGACTTCGTGTTTCTGTAACCGCTGGCGGATTTCCGCCTCGGAACGGGCACGATAACTCAGGAGTTGCATGGCCCGCAGGTAGGCGGTCTCGCGCGCGTCCTCTTTTTGCAAGGAGGCGACCTTCTCGTCCGTGAGCGCCTGCCCGACCCTGAGCCACGCGGCCGCGATGCGCGCCAGCCCGAAGGCGAACTCCCCGTCCAGGTACACGTTGACCCGATTCGGGTTGTTCTTCTGGGCTTCAAGGGCCGTAATCGTTTTCATCGTTAAAAGCACGCAACCGCAGACCCGCCGGGGGCCACGGCTGCGAATCGGTTTGGATTGGATACGACAACCCCAAGTCCCGCGCGTGGCGGAACGGGGAGTGATAGATTAAACCGGGTGACGGCTCAGGTCACAGTCCAACAAATATATCCTGGCAGAAATCGGTTTTCCATCCGCCAACTAAATCCAGGGCGGTGTCGTAAAGTTCCAGAGATCCGTTAGCAAATCGTGGCCGCAATCGGGCGGCAGAAGTAGGCTGTGAAGCGGTCCTTGCGGACTTAAGTGCCATTATACATGAAAGTTGTAATTTTGTTTTAATGTTAAAGGCGGGGAACGCCTCTTACAATAAATTTAGAATTCTCGCGCCCGCGTTTTTCGGCATGAAAATCGGATAGAATTTATTTCACTGCATCGGAAGCCGCAAAACCTGGAAGAACAGCCTGTAATCCGAAGAGGAAAGATGGATAGCACACAGCACGATGGAAGAGACAACCTCAAACGATTTCGCCGTTTCACTGCGTTCCTGGCGATTTTCCTTATATTGCTTGGGCAGTATTTGATCTTCTCCTCTCCTGTGTCTGAGGAGGGAACGGTCATTCCGCCGAATCTCTGGCTGGGCATTCTTGGCGTGATGATATTTGTGGCGGGCCAGGCAGTCCGTCCGCCAGCCTTTTTGTTGAAGTTCTTTGGGCGGTTTTCCAACGCGGGCACCCCAGGTTGGATCGGGGCGTCGGTCATTTTCTCCCTGCTGGCGGCCTTCGCCAGCGCGGCGTTCGAAAAATTTACCCGCGTGAATTATATTCCGGTACTTACCCTGTGGTTCATCAGCATCGCCTGTTACGTTGCGGCATTCACGCATGGCGCGGTCTCGAAAGGCTCGTGGAAGGACTGGTTTCGCCAGTATCGCTGGGAGGTTCTGGCGGTCGTGGTCATCATGGCGCTGGCCGCGGCGGTCCGCTTCTACAAACTGGGGGTGATCCCGCGCGTGATGGACGGCGACGAGGGGCGGCTGGGACTGATCGCCCAGTCCACGCTCACCGGTCTGCTGGCCAACCCGTTCGCATTGTGGGAAAACTTCGGCGCGATCTACCTGCAAGGCATGAATTTCTTCATCCGACTGTACGGCCCGACCATGTTCGCGTTGCGTTTCCTTCCGGCTGTGGGCGGTGTGCTGGCGATCCCCGCAACGTATCTGCTGGCGCGGCAGATGGTCGGGCAACGGGTCGCGTTGATCTCCGCCGTTCTCATGGCAATATCCCACACGCACATCCATTTCAGCCGTATCGCCTCGGTGGCATACATCCAGGACACGTGGCTCGTTCCGCTCGAATTGTATTTTTTGTTGAGCGGCCTCGAGAAACGCAGCGCCTGGCGGGCGGCTGTGGGCGGCGCGATTCTGGCGATCCATTTCGGTATTTATCTTTCGGCCCAGATCGTCATTGCCATGCTCCTCGTCTATATGCTGGTGGCCTTCGTCTTTTTGCGTTCGTGGTTCAGGCCGCTTCTGCGGGTGGGGCTGGCCTTCTGGGGCAGTTTCCTCATCGTTGCCCTGCCGGAAGCTGTGTATATCTGGAATCACCCGAACGATTTTCTCAACCGTCTGGGCGCCGACGGCACCTTCCAGAGCGGCTGGCTGACTCAGACGATGGCGGTCACCGGGCAGAGCGCGCTCGAGATATTCTTCGGCCGCGCCGTGCATGTCTTTTTATCGCTCATTTATTATCCGGCGCTCGATTTCTATGGCTCACCGGTACCGCCCCTCAGCCTGATCACTGCCGCGCTCTTCCTGTTGGGGGTGGGGATTGCCCTGTATCGGACGCGTTCGCCCGGCTTCCTGCTGTTGAACGGCTACTTCTGGGCGGGCGTCCTGGCGATCGGGATTTTCGCCACCCCTCCATCCGCTGACTCGTATCGAATCCTCTTCATTTTCCCAGCCAGCCTGATCATGGTTGCGTTTGGCCTGGATCAGACCCTGGAATTGTTCGGCCTCGGATGGGAAAGCGCGAGACGCGCCTACGTTCTTTCGGTCATAGGCATCTTGTTCAGCCTGTTCCTTTTCAATATGGGCACGTATTACGGCGACTTTGGCGGCAAATGCCGCTACGGTGAGAACTTGGTAGGCCGTTTTGCCTCATATCTGGGCAATTTTGTGCGCACAGTCGAAAGCGAGTCGCCCATCTATTTATTGAGCAATAACTCGTATTTTTATGGTTCCCATGCATCGGTGGACTTTTTGAGCCAGAAGCGGCCGATCGTCAATTTCCCCGGTTCGCTCGACACCCTGAATCCCGTTTCCGGTGAGACAATCATCGCCAGCCCGGATCGAATTGCGGAACTGGAGGCCTGGGTGCGGATCCATCCCGGCGGCAAGATCCACTACGAATATGACTGTACCACGACCATTATGATGGTCTATTCATTGCCGTAGAGGCTTATTGGAACCACAAGAATATGAACTCATGTATCGGGCCGAGGATCGTCACTGGTGGTATCGCGGGATGGATGCCATCACACGGAGGACCCTTGACAACTGGTACACGGCGGCCCCCCGCCTTCGCATCCTCGACGCGGGCTGCGGAACGGGCGCGGCGTTGACGGCCTGCCTGGCTGAATACGGCGCCGCGACCGGCGTGGACATTTCGCCCATCGCCCTGCGTTTCTGCCGCCTGCGAAAGGCCGAACGGCTGGCGCGCGCTTCCGTTGACGGGCTTCCCTTTTCGGCAGGAAGTTTCGACCTGGTAACCAGTTTCGATGTACTTTACGAACGAGCCGTGACGAATGACGGCCGCGCGCTGGACGAGTTCCACCGCGTCCTTGCCCCCGGCGGACGCGTGCTTCTGCGCCTGCCGGCCTACGACTGGCTGCGCGGTCAGCATGACAAGGTCGTCCACACCGCGCGCCGCTATTCGTCCGGGCAGGTTACGGACCTCCTCCAGCGGAGCGGATTTACCGTGGAGCATCTCTCGTACGCGAACATGTTCTTGTTTCCCGTCACATTGGTCAAACGATTGGCGGAGAAGGTTTGGCCGCCGCGCCGGCCGCAGTCCGATCTGACGCGAGGCGCCGGGCCGTTCAACGGGATTCTGAAATTCATCCTGTCCATGGAAGCGCCTCTCGTCGCGCGGGCAGGACTGCCTTTCGGGTTGAGCGTGATCGCAGTTGGAAGGAAGGCGGGCGGCAATGGATGAGCGCCGCACGCAGAAACGCCTGTCCAGCGTCAGCGCGGTATTTCCCGCCTACAATGATGGCGGCACGATTCCCAGCATGGTGTTGACCGCGCTGATCGCCCTGCCGCAGGTGACGGACGATTACGAGGTCGTCGTTACGAACGACGGCAGTACAGACTACACCGGGCGCGTGCTGGACGAAATGGCGGGACGTTATCCCGAACTGCGCGTGATTCACCACCCGTCCAACCGGGGATACGGGGCGGCCCTGCGCTCGGGGTTTTCCGCCGCAGCCAAGGACTGGGTTTTCTACACCGACGGCGACGCCCAGTACAATCCGTTGGAATTGATCGGCCTGGTGCAGGCATTGGGAGAGGGCGTGGACGCGGTGAACGGCTACAAGACCACGCGCCACGACCCATTGATTCGGATCGTCGTCGGGCGGCTCTACCATCACTTCGTCAGTCTCCTCTTTGGCATCCGCCTGCGGGACGTTGACTGCGATTTTCGCCTGATCCCGCGCAGGGTCCTGGACGAGATCGGCTTGGAGAGCAGCACCGGCACGATCTGCCTGGAAATGGTCAAAAAGATTCAGGACGCTGGATACACTTTTGCGGAGGTGCCTGTCAATCATTATGCCCGTCAGTATGGCGGTTCGCAATTCTTCACCCTGCCGCGCTTGTTCCGCACTTTTCTGCGCCTGGTCGAGTTGTATTGGAAGTTGGTCATTCGCAAAGAGCATTTGATCCCTGTGAATAAACGACCGTGAATACTACGACTGTTTTTCAGGGAAAACGGGTTCTCGTCACCGGCGGCCTGGGCTTCATCGGCAGTAACCTGGCGCGCAGGCTCGTGGAATTGGGCGCTGAGGTCTCCCTCGTGGATATCCTCGACCCCGGCTCCGGCGGCAGCCTGTTCAACATTAGCGGCATAGAAGAGCGCGTGAAGGTGCACCGGGCCGATGTCGGCGATGAGGCCGTGATGAATGACCTGGTACGGGACCAGGATTACCTGTTCAATTTAGCCGGTCAGACCAGCCACCTCGGCAGTATGCAGGACCCGCTGAAGGATTTGGAAGCCAATACCGTCAGCCAGTTCAAATTGCTGGAAGTGTGCAGGAAGCAGAATCCCGGCGTCAGGGTCGTCTATTCCGGCACCCGCCAGATCTATGGCCGCCCGAAATATCTTCCGGTGGATGAAGGCCATCCGCCCGCGCCGCTGGATTACAACGGCGTCAGCAAACGGGCGGGAGAGATGTATCATCTCGTCACTCACCGCATCTATGGCGTGTGGACGACCATCCTCAGAATGACCAACGTCTATGGGCCGCGCATGCGCGTCCGGGACGACCGCCAGACCTTCATCGGCTGGTGGTTCCGCCAGCTATTGGAGAGGGAGGAACTGAAGGTGTTCGGCGACGGACAGCAAGTCCGCGACCTCAATTATATTGACGACGTAGTGGACGCCCTGTTGCTATGCGCCGCTCATCCGTCCGCCGAGGGCCAGATCTATAATCTCGGCGGCGAGCCGGTCAGCCTGCTCGACCTGGCGCGCACGATGATCGAGGTGAACGGGAGCGGCAGTTACACCCTCACACCGTTTCCGCCGGGCCGCAAACGCATTGACATCGGCGACTATTTCGGCGACTACACCAAAATCCTGACCGCCCTGGGATGGCGGCCGCGCGTGTCCCTGCGCACGGGCATCGAGCGGACGCTGGATTTCTATCGCCGCCACAAGGGGCGCTACTGGTAGCATGACGGACATCCCCATCGTTGACCTGAAAGCGCAATATTACGCCACCCGCGAGGAAGTGGACGAGGCCATCGCGCGCGTCCTCCAGCGCGGCAATTTTGTCCTGGGAGAGGAGGTCGCCGCGTTCGAACGGGAATTTGCGGACTACCTCGGCGCGGCCTTCGCGGCCGGCGTCGACTCGGGCACGTCCGCGTTGCAACTGGCATTGCTGGCCTGCGGGATCGGAAGCGGCGACGAAGTGATCGCGCCCTCTCACACGGCCGTCGCGACGGTCGCCGCCATCGAAATGACCGGCGCCCGTCCCGTGCTCGTAGATATTGACCTCCCCCGCTTCACCCTGGACCCGGAGCGGGTCGCGCCGGCCATCACGCCGCGCACCCGGGCGATTGTTCCCGTTCACCTCTACGGCTGTCCTGCGGACCTCGCGCCCATCCTGCAACTTGCCCAGCAACATGATTTGTTTGTGATCGAAGATTGTGCGCAAGCGCACGGCGCGTTGTATCATGGCAAAAAGGCTGGCAACTGGGGACACATCGCCGCGTTCAGTTTCTACCCGACGAAAAACCTCGGCGCGGACGGCGACGGCGGCGCGGTGGTCACGGACGATCCCGCCCTGGCGGAGCGCGTGCGCCTCCTGCGTCAATATGGCTGGCGGGAACGCTTCATCAGCGCGGTCAAAGGAATCAACAGCCGCCTCGACGAAATGCAGGCGGCCATCCTGCGCGTCAAACTGCGGCATCTCGATCGCTGGAATGCGCGCCGCCGCGAACTTGCCCGGCTGTACGATGACCTGCTGGCCGATACCGGCCTGACCCTGCCCGCCCAACCCCGGGACGCGGTTCATGTTTACCATCAGTACGTCGTCCGCCATCCCCAGCGCGAGAGGCTGAAAGCCTTCCTGAAAGAAAACGGCGTCCAGACTATCGTCCATTATCCTGTCCCGGTCCACCTCCAGCCCGCCTATCACGATCTCGGGCTCTCTCCCGGCAGCCTGCCTTTTTCTGAACTGGCCGCCGAACAGGTACTTTCCCTGCCCGTTTACCCGGGAATGGATGAAGAAGCGATAAGCCGGGTAAGCCGCCTCATTCACGCCCATCTGGCGAATGAGGTTCCACCGCCCACCGGTTGAATCATCCGCTCAGGACAAAACTTTTTCCCTGCCCGGGGGTAACAACATACGACACAGGAAGGCCTCGCGCCAAACTGGTGACAAAAGGAACTGTCTGGATTGGGCGACTCGTGCCATAATTCCCGTCTGTCAAATTCCCTTTATCCTTTCCGGAGGCAACATGGCAAAAATCACTCGCGAAGACGCTCTCGAATATCATCGCTTGAAAGGCAAACCTGGCAAGGTGGCGATCATCCCCACCAAGCCCATGGACACCCAGCGCGACCTGAGCCTGGCGTATTCGCCCGGTGTGGCCGAGCCGGTGCTCGAAATCGAGAAGAATTCCGAGGACGCCTACGAATACACCTCGAAGGGCAACCTCGTGGCGGTCGTCTCGAACGGCACGGCCATTCTCGGCCTGGGCGACCGCGGCGCGCTGGCTTCCAAGCCCGTCATGGAAGGCAAAGGCGTGCTCTTCAAGAAATTCGCCGATGTGGACGTGTTCGACATCGAAGTCAATTCGCATGATCCCGATGAAATTATCAAAGTGGTAGCCGCTATTTCTCCGACCTTCGGCGGCATTAATCTCGAAGACATCAAGGCGCCCGAGTGCTTCTACATCGAGGAAGAACTCAAGAAGATGCTCGACATCCCCGTCTTCCACGACGACCAGCATGGGACGGCGATCATCTCCTCGGCGGGGCTGGCAAGCGCGCTGGAAATCGTCGGCAAGAAGCACAGCGAGATTCGTCTCGTCATTTCGGGCGCGGGGGCCTCGGCCATCTCGTGTGCGGAACTGGCCATTTCGTGGGGCGTGAAACGCGGGAACATCATGCTGGTGGACTCGAAGGGGGTCGTCCACTCCGGGCGCACCGACCTGAACAAGTACAAACAGCGTTTCGTGCAGGACACCGATGCCCGCACCCTGGCCGACGCGGTGCGCGGCGCCGACGTATTCTACGGCCTCTCGGTTGCGAATGTGCTGACGCCTGAGATGGTCAAGTCCATGGCCAAGGACCCGATCGTCTTTGCCATGGCCAATCCCGACCCGGAGATCAAGCCCGAACTGGCGAAAGAGGCGCGCAAGGATGTCATCATCGCCACAGGCCGTTCGGATTATCCCAACCAGGTCAACAACGTCCTCGGCTTCCCGTTCATCTTCCGCGGCGCGCTGGACGTCCGCGCAAAAGCGATCAACGAAGAGATGAAGTTCGCGGCCTCCAAAGCCCTGGCCGCGTTGACCAAGGAGGATGTGCCCGATTCGGTCCTGCGCGCCTACGGGCTCGACAGCCTGAAGTTCGGCCGCGAGTACATCATCCCCAAACCGCTCGACCCGCGCGTCCTGCTGTGGGAATCGCCTGCCGTCGCCGAAATGGCGATGAAGACCGGCGTCGCCCGCAGGACGATTGATATTGACGAATACCGCGAGCAACTCGCCTTTCGCCAGGGCAAAGGCGAACAGGTGCGTTACTTCTTCCAGAACAAGGCGCGCGCCAGCGGTGGGACGAAGCGCGTGGCGTTCGCCGAGGGCGAAGAGCCAAAGGTCATTCGCGCCGCGTACCAGTTGAAAGAGGAGGGCATCGCCACGCCGATCCTGATCGGCAATCCCGAGGTCATTCAACAGCACGTCGGCGAACTCGGCCTGCCATGGTTCCCGGAGATCGTCAACCCGTCCACCTTCGCGCGGCTCGAACAGTACGCCCAGGCTTATCACGGACTGCGCGAGCGCAAGGGCGTCACACTGACCATCGCCAGGAACCGCGTCCGCCAGGTGAACATCTTCGGCCCGATGATGGTCAAGATGGGCGACGCGGACGCCTTCGTCTCAGGGCTGACGTACGAGTATCCAGACGTGATTCGCCCCGCGCTCCGCATCCACCACACCGCGCCCGGGGCGACGCGCGCCGCGGGCGTCTACATCATGATCGTGGACGACCGCGTTTACCTGTTCACTGACGCCACGGTCAACATTGAGCCGACCGCCGAAGATCTGGCCGAGATTGCCTGCCTGGCGGCGGACTTTGCCCGCAAACTGGAACTCGACCCGCGCGTGGCCTTCCTCTCGTTCTCGAACTTCGGTTCCACCCCGCATCCGCTATCGGACAAGGTGCGCAGGGCCGTTGAACTGGTCAAGGCGCGCCGCCCCGACCTGCGCGTGGATGGCGAGATGCAGGCCGATACCGCCGTCGTGCCCGAGATCGTGGACGAGCGCTATCCGTTCAGCGCGGTGAAGGACGCCAATGTGCTGGTCTTCCCCTCGCTCGAATCGGCCAACATCGCTTATAAACTGCTGGCTCGCCTCGGCAATGCCAAGGCCATTGGCCCGATCCTGCTCGGTATGGGCGCGCCCGTTCACGTCCTGCAAACGGGCGACGATGTCAACGCCATCGTGCAGATCGCGTCCGTGGCGGTGATGGATGCCATGGGTCGCGGGGAAAATGGCAGGAAGAAGATCGCGAACAAAGTGAAGAAAGCAGGAAAAGCAAAGAAAGAGAAGAAGAACAAGAAGTAGAAATTCCAATAGAAAGGGCCTTGGAGAAATCCGAGGCCTTTTACTTACTCACTCCTGCCACTCCAACTCGAACTCACCGATTGCAATCGTATCCCCTTCCTGCACGCCCGCCTTGCGCAGGGCTTCGTCCACGCCGAGTTTCTCCATCAACTTTTGGAATCTGCGCAGAGAGCCGTCGTGTTCCCAATACGTCATGGAGGCGGCGCGCTCGATGGCCGCGCCGCTCAACCGCCATTGATTCGTCCCCTCGCGCGTGACGACGAACTCGCGCGGGTCTTCCTTTGGACGGTAGACCGGCATTGGCGGTTCGACCTCCTCCAGCGCAGGCGTCTCGGCCAGTTTTTGCGCGGCCTTGAGAAGCAGTTCGCGCGTGTTCGTCCGCGCCAGTGCGGAGACGGCCATCAATTCCATTTTTTGTTTTTTGAATTTCTTCTTTAGGTCCGCGAGGCGTTCCTGCACTTCGGGCTGGTCAATTTTGTTCACGGCCACGATCTGCGGCTTCCTTGCCAGATTCGGGTCGAAGAGTGCCAGTTCGGCGTTGATCTGGCTGAAGTCCGCCAGCGGATCGGGGGAGAGCCCGTCGAGCAGGTGAATCAGGATGCGGGTCCGCTGGATGTGGCGCAGGAAGTCGTGGCCGAGGCCGGCCCCTTCCGCCGCCCCCTCGATCAGGCCGGGAATGTCTGCCAGCACCACGGTCGTGTCATCGTCTATTTGCGCGACGCCCAGGTTCGGTTCGAGTGTGGTGAACGGATACGGCGCGATCTTCGGTGTGGCGTTGGTCAGGATCGAAAGCAGGGTGGACTTGCCCGCGTTCGGCACGCCGACCAGCCCGATGTCGGCGATCAGTTTCAATTCCAGTTTGAGGCGTTTCTCTTCCGCGGGCTCGCCTTTTTCGGCGGTGCGCGGCGCCTGGTTGCGCGAGGTGGCAAAATGCTGGTTGCCGCGTCCGCCGCGCCCGCCCTTGCAAACGGTGAGACGCTGGCCGGGCCGGGTGAGGTCGCCGAGCAGGGACGGGGTCTCGAGCGAGATGTCGAAGATGGCCGTGCCGGGCGGGACGCAAATGATCAGGTCTTCACCGTTCTTCCCGGACTTCTGGTTGGAGCCGCCTCCTCGGCCCGGCTGCGCGGCGAACTTCTGATTCTGGCGGAACGCCGAAAGCGTGTTGAGCGTGGGCTTGACCTCGAAGATCACGTCGCCGCCGCGGCCCCCGTCGCCGCCATCGGGGCCGCCGCGCGGAACGTACTTCTCGCGGCGGAAGTGCACCATACCGTCTCCGCCCTTGCCCGAACGAACGTGGATTTCTACCTGGTCAATAAACATGCTCGTATTCTACGGCCTAGCGGTTGAAGTCCACCAGTTGCGCGAATGTTTCCAATTCCGTGGACAGGGTGGGCAGGGTGATCGAGATGACCAGCAGGATGAAAAGTCCCGCGAAGGCCCAGCCCAGCGCGCGGAAGAAGCCCCTCTTTAGTTCCTTGTTCATGACGATGACCTCAGCGATCGGTAACCAGAGGAAAGGCAGGAGGATGAGCCCCAGCGCAAACAGCGAGCCTGCAAGAATAAAGAGGGATTCGAGCAGGTCCCCGGTCTTTGTATCCAAAAGACCGCTGTCCAGCAGATACGAGCTGACCGCCAGCGCCATTCCAAAAACCGCCTGGAAGACGCCGAAGACCATCATTTGGATGTAGAAAGGCCGCCTGAACACGTTGCCGTCCAAATGGATTCCCTGCGCCCTGAGCATGACTACGGCAAACGCCTCCGGGAAAATAATGAAGATGATCAGGAAAACCAGGAATTCCTGAAAGGTGGATTCGGTCTCTGTGGTTGCCACACTCCACAAGATGATGAGGATCGAAAACAACCAGACGATGAACGGATTGAGGAAATTCTTGAACCGACCGGCCTGGTCTTTGGTGAATTCCTCACTGACCCATTCCTGAATCCAGGAGGGTTTAAAGAACGCCCTCAGAAATGTCTTGGG
>DAOTXP010000009.1:0-2480 GCA_034435275.1 Anaerolineales bacterium
CATGAACAGTCACGCGGCGGCGCGCCTGCTCGCAGATTTGCTCAAAGAAATCCAACCCGACTTGATCCTGACGGGCGTGCAAGCGAACAATGACCTCGACGGTTCGGTCGGCGCGCTGCTGGCGGAATATCTCGGAATGCCGTATGTCGGATATGTGTCGGGGGTGACCGCCGCCAGCGGCAGCGTCGCCATCCGCAAGGAATACCCTGGCGGCGTCATTGCCGAGATGGAAGTGAAACTCCCCGCCGTTCTTGGCATTCAGGCCGCGGAACAACCGCCGCGCTATGTGGCATACAGCAAGATCAATCAGGTCAGCAAGACCGTCAAGATCGAGGAACGCGCTGTCTCTGCCCTCGATCCCAGCGGCGGCGCGGCCGTCAGCCGCATGTTCAAACCCGAACCCGCGCAACGCGCGGAGATCATTGACGGCAGTCCCGAAGAAGTTGCGGACAAACTGGTCGGCATCTTCAAAGAACTCGGTGTGATGTGAGGAGGCCGACATGAGTCAGGATATCTTTGTCCTCATCGAACACCTGCGCGGACAGGTCGCAGACATCTCGTATGTCATGCTGGCCGCGGCGCGGACTCTCGCGCAAGCCTCGGGCGGTCAGGTCGTCGCCGTCCTGTTCGGCAAAGACGCGCAGAAATTGGCGGGAAATTTGGCCGCCGATAAAGTCCTCTACGCCGATCATCCCGCGCTGGCGGAATTTACATCCGAAGCCTACCAACTCACGCTTGCCAAACTCATCGCAGAACAATCGCCGCGCGCGGTGCTGTTCGGTCACACCACCATCGGCGCGGACGTGGCGGGCGGCCTCTCGGCGAAACTATCCCTGCCGCTGGTCAGTTCATGTGTCAACTTCACCAGTGACGGGAAATTCGTCTCGCAAACCTGCGGCGGAAAGATCATGGCCGAGGGCGAACTGCCCTCCCCCGCCGCGCTGGTCACGATGATCCCTGGCGGATACAAAGCCGAGCAGGGACAAAGCGCGCAAGCGCCAGCCATCGAAACCATCGCCGTCCCGTCATTGGATAACCTGCGCGTCGCCCTCAAGAAATACATCGAACCCGAAGCGGGAGATGTGGACATCGCCAAAGAGTCGTTCCTGGTCTCGGTCGGGCGCGGCATTCAAAACAAGGACAACATCGAACTCGCCGACGAGCTCGCCGCGGCCATGGGCGCGGCGGTCTGCGCCTCGCGTCCTGTCGTGGACCAGGGCTGGCTTCCGACTTCGCGGCTGGTCGGCAAATCGGGCAAGCGCGTCAAACCCAGGGTCTACCTCGCGCTTGGGATCAGCGGCGCGCCCGAACACGTGGAAGGCATGGGCGAGAGCGAGGTGATCATTGCCGTCAACACCGACGCCAACGCGCCCATCTTCAATGTCGCCAAATACGGCGCCACCCTCGACCTGCTCGATTTGGTCCCGCAACTGACCGAAAAAGTGAAACAGGCCAAAGGCGGCTGACATGTCGTACGACACGATCAAATCCATCCTCGTCGCTATTGCCCTGCTCGCCGCGTTCGGCATTTTCCTCCGCTACGCGTGGCAAAGGCTGTGGGTCTACCTGCGGCGCGGGCAGGCCACCCCAAAGTTCAGCGATTGGGGCGAGCGCATTAAAGGGCTGATCGTCTTCGTCGGCGCGCAGTGGCGTCTGTTCCGCGTCCGCCTGCCAGGCATCGCGCACTTCTTCATCTTCTGGGGCTTCCTGCTTCTCTCGCTCACCATCCTGCAGGCCATCGCCGAAGGCTTAATGGCCTTCGCAAATCCGCATTACGTTTTGCCCATCATCGGCACATGGGGACCGCTGGCCTTCGTTCAGGATTTCTTCGCGCTGTTCGTGATCGCGGGCGTTTCATACGGACTCTACCTGCGACTGGTCGTCAACCCCGAACGCTACAAAGGCAGTCACCGAAATCAGGGCGTGAAAGTGCTGGCGTTCATCCTGACCATCATGCTCTCCCTGCTGGTGATGAACGGACTCCGCATCAACCTGAACGAGGATCTGCTTGCCCGTTACAGGCCGATCTCCACCCTCATCGGCGGACTCTTCGCCGCGCTCCCCGAAGCAAACCAATTCATCCTCGCGGAACTCGCCTACTGGATTCACCTCGGCGTCGTCCTGCTGTTCCTGACCGAACTGCCGCAGGGCAAGCACTTTCACATCGTCACCTCCATCCCGAACGTTCTGCTCCGCAACCTCGAGCCGCGCGGACGATTGCCCGTCACAAAGACCGCCGACGGCGCGGCGGGCGTCGGCAAGATGGAAGATTTCCGCTGGCGGACGATGCTCGATTTCTACACCTGCACCGAATGCGGGCGCTGTCAGGATGTCTGCCCCGCGTACAACAGCAGTGGTCTTCTCTCGCCGAAACTTCTCGTGATGAGTCTGCGCCGCAATTTGCAGGAGCGCGGCGCGGCCCTCTCCGCCAAACAGACGAACGGCGTTTTGTCCAAATCGCTGACAGGCGAAGTGATCGG
>DAOTXP010000010.1:0-5444 GCA_034435275.1 Anaerolineales bacterium
GTATAATCCCTTATGGACAAACCGTATAATGCCCCAAACGCTTGGGATTTTATGCGGCTTTGGGTTAGAAAAGAATGATAAAATTATAGCACAAAACCCCGCCCGCGAGGAAAAAATGGATGCTAAACCGAAAAAACTGCTCGACCAGGTCCGCGAAACCATCCGCGCCAAACATTACTCCTACCGCACCGAACAAACCTATGTCGAGTGGATCAAACGCTTCATCTTCTTCCACCAAAAACGCCATCCAAAGGATATGGGTCCCGAAGAAATTCAGGCTTACATTACCTACCTTGCCAACGAGCGTAAGGTTGCTTCCTCGACACAAAACCAGGCGCTCAGTGCCATCATGTTCCTGTACAAATACGTTCTCCAAAAAGAGATCGCCCTTCCATCCGATATCATCCACCCCAACCGCCCCGAACGCTTGCCCACCGTTCTCTCCCATCAGGAGGCCATGTCGGTCATCGGCAAAATGGCCGGCGTGCCAAAATTAATCGCCAAACTCCTGTATGGCAGCGGGCTGCGTGTCTCGGAATGCCTGCGCCTGCGCGTCAAAGATATTGACTTCGACTACAAAGCCATCACCGTCCGCGACGGCAAAGGCGAAAAGGACCGCGCTACCCTCCTGCCCGATTCGCTCATACCGGAACTAAAAGACCAGATCGAAATCGCCAGGCTGATTCACCAAAGAGATTTGAAAGAAGGATACGGCGAAGTATCCCTTTCCTATGCGCTTGCCCAAAAGTACCCCCGCGCCCCCAAAGAATTCGCCTGGCAGTATGTTTTTCCCTCCATGAATCGTTCCGTTGATCCAATTTCAAAGCGCATCAGACGCCATCACCTGGATATTACCGTTGTTCAAAAAGCCGTCCGGCGGGCCGCCCTTGCCGCCCGGTTGGATAAACCTGTCTCGCCGCATACCTTTCGCCACTCCTTCGCCACCCACCTCCTCCAAAACGGCTATGACATTCGCACTGTTCAGGAATTGCTGGGTCATAAAGACGTAAAGACCACCATGATTTACACTCATGTTCTCCAGCGGGGAGGCCTGGCGGTTCGTTCTCCCCTCGATGCATGAAACTACAGGACCCTCCACCCTTCAATCTGCAACCTTCAACCTTCAACTTTCCAACCTTCAACCCGAAACTCAAAACCCCATGCCTCGATCCGACCAGGGCGTCACTACAAACCGCTACACCCTCATTCCCCGCGTCCTGATCTTCCTGACCCGCGGCGATACCGTCCTGCTCATTAAAGGCGCACCCACCAAACGCCTCTGGGCGAACAAATACAACGGCATTGGCGGACACGTCGAGCGCGGCGAGGACGTCCTTTCGGCGGCGCAGCGCGAACTTTTCGAGGAGACAGGCCTGAGTTCCAATCTGCGGCTATGCGGAACGGTCGTGGTGGATGTGGAAGACCAGATTGGCGTCGGGCTGTACGTCTTCACGGGGGAGTTGGGACCGATCGAGGTATCTGCCTCCCTGCGCACGTCTCACGAGGGGACCCTCGAATGGGTCCCGTTTAAATCGCTGGATCGCCTGCCCCTCGTCGAAGACGTGGCCATCCTGCTGGCCAGGATTCGCGGCATGAAACCAAACGACCCGCCCTTCGCGGCGCGGTCGTTCTACGATGAAGGCGGGAACCTCCGCGTGGACTTCGGAGAATAACTCCCTTTGCGCGGCGCCGCGAGTTTCTTAACCCAAAGCCGCTCTGTTGCAATCATTTCCTTCATCGTGCTGAGCGGAGGGACGGTCGGGTTCCATCCGCCGACGAAGCGCCTATTGACGGGAAACCCGTGTCTCGTCCGCGGCTTCACCGACGCCCCGGCGATTCTTCCGTGTTCCCCTTGCACCTTACACAGTACCGCGAGATTCATCTCGCAAAACGGGCGGCGTGAATGTCGCGGTACAGGCCAAACTGCGTAACGTCAGTTACGGAATCTCATAGGTTTCGAGCAGGATGACTTCGCTGTAATCCGTCCCCAGCACCTTCCCCGTTCCCTCCATTTTGACCCAGCCCACGCCCGGCGCATACCAAATGAAATAAGTGCCCGTGACGTTCACCGGGATCGGCAGGCCGAGATAATTAACAGATAACCGGATGTCGCTCGCGGTCTGGACTTTCATCGCTTCGAATGTGCCGGCCGGGACCGTTACGCTTTCGATGCCCATCGCGGCGGAGGAAAAACCGACCGTGCCGCTCCCCTCCGCCGACTGGCCTTCGGCGATGGTGATCGTGCCCTGCACTTCGAGAGCATACGGCCAATGATCGCCCGCGGCCACCGCGGCGGGCAGGCTCAGGCCGCTGACGTTGCTGGTTTGGAAATTCAGCGTCATCCCGCTGGAGGACAGGCTGGCGGCCGGCCCGCCGCTCATCGTCAGCGCGACCAGTCCCTCCGGCCGGCAGGCCCATTCCTGCGTGCGGGTCAGGCCGGGGAACTGGGAGGTCAGCGTGAAGCCGTCCGCGCGGACCTCCGTGATCGTGTCCGTGAACGAATAGGGCCCGGAGGAACTGCCGCTGCTGGAATAGGTCCATGTGGCGCCCGGTCTGACCGGGAAAAGCGGATTGTCGCACAGACTGGGCGGTTGCGTGGGTGTGGCGGTTGGAGCTTCGGTGGGTTGAACCATATGAACCATGGCCTGTTTCGTTGGCGGCGCGCAAGCCAGCAGGGTGAATGCCAGGAATATTCCTGCAAGTCCGATGTGCATGGGGGGCAATTTCAAATCAAACTTCATGTGGAAGACTCCATCCGCTATTTCAATAAAAAGCGTCCTCAACAGAGGACGCTGTGCAGGGTGTCCTGTTGGAAGTTAGCGGATCGCTTTGAATGTCAGGGTGAAGGTACTGCCCCGGCCGGGCGCGCTGTCCACGTCAATGGTGCCGTTATGCTGTTCGATGACCTGTTTCGCAATGGAAAGACCCAGACCCAGCCCGCCGAACACATCGTCGCCGGCCCGGTCAATGTGATAGAAGCGGTCGAAGATGCGCGGCTTCGTATCGGACGAGATGCCGATGCCGTGATCCTGCACCGAAACGGCCACCCGCTCCCCGTCCGTTTTGAAGCGGATCTCCACGTCCCCGCCGCGCGGGCTGAACTTGATGGCGTTGTCCACCACGGCCGTCAACGCACGCTCTAGCGATTTGGGGTCTCCCGAGATCTTTGGCAGGTTGCGGTCGTTCCGCAGGGTCAGGTCTATGTTCTTGCTTTTGGCTCTGGCCTTGTATTTATCGAAGATGCGGCGCGCCACCTCGCCCAGGTCCACGGGCTGGAATTCGGGCAGCACCAGGTTGATCTCCTGCAGGAACAGGATGTCGTTCACGAGCGTGACGATCTGCTGGACGTTGCGCTCGACGGTGTTGACCGCCTCCTGCAATTCGATGCCCGACATGGCGCCCTTTTGAAGCAGTTGCAGGTATCCGCTGGCGGCCATGAGCGGTGTGCGCAGCTCGTGAGCCACGGCGGTGAGAAATTCGCGGCGGGTGAGTTCCTGCTCGGCTAGTTTCTGGTAGGCTTCGGCCAGTTCGCCGGCGCGCATGCGCAGGTCTTCGATGGCGAGTTCGTCGTTCTGGCGCAGGCGGTTGCTGATCTCGCGCACCATGGCCATCGCCACACTGCTGCTCCGCTCGAGCACGCGGTCGAAGGCGCTCTTGTCGAGTTCCAACACCACCACCGGTGTCTTGGCGGCCACGGTGGCGGCGCGCGGCGCGTTGTGGATCAGCGCCATCTCGCCGAAGAAGTCGCCGGGGCCGAGCGTTTTGAGCAGGCGGTTCTCGGTGTTGTTAATGAGTTTCGTGACCTCGAACTCGCCCTCCAGGATCATGTAAAACGTGTGCTCGATGGCATTCTCGCGGCACAGGACCGCGCCCGTTTCGTAAGCCTGGACGCGGCTGTTGGCAATCAGTTCTTCCACCTCCCCGGGTTTGATGCCGGGAAAGGCGCGGGGGATGACTTTGCTGGGGGCGCGGCGGGTCGTCATGGAAGTCTCGATGCGTCGGATTTTAACACTGACAACTATTCCTGTTGTTCACCCGTTTGACCTATGGCTGTCTCAGCCCAGTTTGTAACCGATCTTGCGCAGGAAGTCTTTGCGCCAGGCCTGATCCTCGAGTCCCTCCACGCCTTTGGGAGACGAGCCGTCCACCACGCCGAGGATACCGCGGCCCTGTTCGGTCTGCGCCACCAGCACCTCGGTCGGGTTGGCCGTGGCGCAGAAGATGCGCGCCACTTCGGGCACGGCCTGCACGCTCTTCAGGACGTTGACCGGGAAGAATCCCTCGCCGAGAAACAGGATGAACGAATGGCCCGCGACGACGGCCTGCGCGTTCTTCTTCGCCAGCTCGATCATCGCCTCGTCCGTCCCGCTCCAGCGGACCAGACATTTGCCCGACGCCTCGCAGAACGCCAGCCCGAACTTGATGCCGGGCACGGCGGTCACCAACGCCTCGTGCATGTCCTCGACAGTTTTGATGAAATGCGACTGCCCGAGGATGAAATTGACTGCCTCAGGTTTTTCGATCCTGACAACCTGAATGTCCATGCGGCCTCCTTGATCCAAGTGCGGCTTTGTACTGCAAAATTTATTTTGCGTCTGTGCTGGTCATTCGCAGGATGAATTTTGCGGTACAGAGAAAGACGCGTACTTGGCGCTTGCTTTTCCGTTGATGATACAACAATCCGAAGTTCCATGGATGGTAAAACCATGACAAAGACGGACACCTTCGTGAGGGTTCATTAAACTTCGCGGCCTTTGTTTCTTCGCGGGGAATCTTTCCCAGTTGCGACTGGAAATCGTTCTATGGCCTCCTCTCGTAAAAGACCAGCAATGTGCTTCCGTATTTGCGTTCGTCGAACTGCCTGAAATTCAGCAACTCCACTTTTTGAAATTCCTTCGGCGCGATTTGGACGATCACCTCGCCGTCTTTTTCGATCCAGTCGGGATTCGCGTCCAATACCGTCAGCGCCTGTAGCCACATTTGCTTGAATTGAGGCGGCGCAATGTAAATATAGTGAAACCTTCGGTCGGGCTGCGCGGCCAGCATGGCGAACGCGTCCCCGCGGCGGACTTCGGCGCGCGCCGCCAGTTTACAGTGTTCCAGGTTCGCGCGGATGGTCTCGATGGGCGCGCGGTTCAAGTCGGTGAAGCGGACGAAGGCCGCGCCGCGGCTGAGCGCCTCGATGCCCACCGCGCCCGTGCCGCCGAACAAGTCCCACCAATGCGAGTCGATCACATCGCCCGCGAGGATATTGAACAGCGCCTCTTTGACGCGGTCGGTAATCGGCCGCGTCGTGTCGCCCGGCACCGCCTTCAGCGTGCGGCCTTTCGCCGTCCCGGAAATGACCCTCAGACTCATGCGCTTTCCCTTGCCGCGAGAATATTACCGTGTGGTGCGATGACGGGGACGACACAGCCGGTGCTCAGGATGAACTTTCGTCCGCC
>DAOTXP010000011.1:0-37183 GCA_034435275.1 Anaerolineales bacterium
CGCACGAAACATCCTATCTTGAATATGAGGCCTACGTCCCGATGGCCGAGGCCAAGATGAAACAGGTTGCGGACGAAATCCGCGCCCGCTGGCCGAGCGTAGAAGGCATTGCCATTGTTCAGCGTATTGGCAGGCTGTATCCCAAGACCCCCACCGTGCTCATTGCCTGCACTGCCGCGCACCGCGACACCGGCGTATTCGAAGCGGCGCGCTACGGCATTGACCGCCTGAAAGAGATCGTCCCCATCTGGAAAAAAGAAGTCAGTCCGACGGGCGAAGAATGGGTGGAAGGCGAATACATCCCGAAGCCGGGGGAATGACTTGGAAATCCAATGCCTGAATTGCGGACGTCCATACCCTGAGACTGGCGCACCCTATCGTTGTCCTGCTTGTGGAGGATTGTATGACTTCGCCGCGCCTCTGACCTTTGGCGCGGTGGACGAGTCCCAGCCGGGCATCTGGCGTTACGCCTCTTCGTTTGGACTTCGGGCTGATCCCGTTTCACTGGGCGAGGGGAACACCCCGTTGATTTCCGTCAAAATCCACAAGCGCGAAGTCTTCTTCAAATGCGAGTACGCCAATCTCAGCGGCTCCTTCAAAGACCGCGGCACGACGACTCTGGTCGCGGTCCTCAAAGCGCGCGGCGTGACCGAGGCCGTGGAAGATTCCTCGGGCAATGCGGGCGCGTCCTTCGCGGCCTACGCGGCGCGCGCCGGGATTCGGGCGCGCGTCTACGTGCCCGAATCAGCCTCCGGGCCAAAGCGAAAGCAGATCGAGGCCTATGGCGCGGAGTTGGTCCCAGTGCCTGGGCCGCGCTCGAACGCGGCCGAGGCTGTCCAACGCGCCGCGAAATCAGGCGCGGTCTATGCCAGCCACGCGTATTTGCCGTTCAACCTGCCGGGCTATGCCACGATTGCATACGAAATCGTCGAGCAGTTGGGACGCGCCCCGGGCGCAGTGGTCGTCCCTGCCGGGCAGGGCGGACTCCTGCTTGGGGCTTGGAGAGGCTTCCTGGCGCTGAAGCAGGCCGGGGTCACGCGGGACGCGCCGCGCATGATCGGTGTTCAGGCCGCGGCCTGCGCGCCGCTGTTCGCTTTGTCGCAGATGGGCCCGCAGGGTCTGCAATGGGTGACCGAAGCGCCGACCCTGGCCGAGGGGGTGCGCGTCCGTTCTCCTCTGCGCGCTGAGGCGGTCTTGCAGGCGGTCAAGACCAGCGGAGGAAAATTTATCGCTGTGGGTGAGGAACACATCCTGCCGGGGCGTGACGAACTGGTGCAGCGCGGGTTGTATGTTGAGCCGACCTCGGCGCTGGTCTGGCGCGCGCTGGAGGAGGCCTTGCCCGGTCTCTCCGACCCAGTCGTCGCGATTTTGACCGGCGCGGGTTATAAGTTTCAAGGATGACGGCCGCGAGGCCGTTTTTCAAAGTGAGGAGGACGCATGGAGCGCATTGTCGTAACGGGCATGGGGACGGTCAACCCGCTGGGTTTGTCTGTGGCGGAGACGTGGAAGAATGTTACGAATGGTGTGTCGGGGGTAGGGCCGATCACGCAGTTTGACCCGTCTGACCTGCTGGTGAAGATCGCCTGCGAAGTGAAAGGCTTCGAGGCGGAGAACTATATGGATGCGAAAGAAGCCCGCCGCCGCGACCGCTTCGAGCAGTTGGCGGTGGCCGCGGCGAAGGAAGCCGTCGAATCCGCAGGCTTGCAGGTGACAGAACAAAATGCGGGGCGTGTCGGCGTCGTGGTTTCAGCCGCCATCGGCGGCATGGCCTCGCTCGAGACGGCCATTCTCACGATTCACAATGACAACCCGCGCCGCGTCGGCCCGTTCGTGATTCCCATGCTGATGCCGAACGGAGCCTCCGGCATGATCGCCATTGATTACGGCTTCAAGGGCCCGTCCTTTTCGCTGGCCTCGGCCTGCGCCTCCGGCGCGGACGGGATCGGCATGGCGTTCCTGATGCTGCGGAGCGGCGTGATCGATTTCGCCGTGGCCGGCGCGTCGGAGGCGGTCATCACAAAAACGGCCATTGCCTCCTTCGACCGTTTGGGCGCGATGACCCGGCGCAACGAGGAAGCCTCGCGCGTCCCTCAGCCTTTCGATAAACACCGCGACGGCTTTACAATCGGCGAGGGCGCGGCGGTTCTGGTGCTGGAACGCGAAAGCCAGGCGAAGGCGCGCGGCGCGAACATCCTGGCGGAACTGGCAGGCTACGGCTCCACCGCGGACGCCTTTCACGTCACCGCGCCGCACGAGCAGGGTGCGGGAGGCGCGGCCGCCATCCGCGCCGCGCTGGATTCGGCCGCGGTCAATGCGGACGAGGTCGGTTATATCAACGCTCATGGCACGGGTACGGCGCTGAATGACCTGTCCGAGACGCGTGCGGTCAAGTCGGCTTTCGGTGAACTGGCATATAAAATCCCCGTTTCCTCCACCAAATCCATGACCGGGCACATGATGGGCGCGACCGGCGCGCTGGAAGCGGTCTTCTGCGTGCAGGCTGTGCGCGAGGGCATCCTGCCTCCGACGATCCACTACGAAACGCCCGACCCCGAACTGGATTTGGATTACATTCCCAACACGGCGCGGGAGGCGAAAATCAAGGTTGCCATCAGCAACGCCTTCGGCTTCGGCGGCCACAACGCCGTGCTGGTGGTCAGAGCGTATTCGTAGTTTCATCCGTCGCGCTTCTCCTCTCCCCTGTGGGATCCCGATGCGCTTCGCTACTCGACCACCAGTTCCGCTCGACGCGAAACACTTTCATAATCGGCCTTGTTCATTCAGAAAACGCGTGCTATAATCCGCCGTCGCGTTCCAGAAAAACAACCGCAAGGATGAAAGAAAATGACTGACCTGATCAAGGCCGTTGAGGCCGCCAAGAACCAGAACATCCCCGAACTGCGCCCCGGCGACACCGTCAGCGTGCACGTCAAGATCAAAGAAGGTGACCGCGAGCGCATCCAGGAATTCAAGGGCACCGTAATCCGCCTGCGCAAGGGCGGCAACGAATCCTCGTTCACCGTCCGCCGCGTAGCCAGCAACGGCATCGGCGTCGAGCGCACCTTCATGCTCCGCTCCCCGCGCATTGACAAGGTGGTGGTCGAGCGGCACAACGTCGTCCGCCGCGCCCAGTTGTACTTCATGCGCGAGCGCACCGGCAAATCCGCCCGCCTCAAGCAGAAATTCGATTGACGACAAACCCTAAAGGTCTCCGCGACCTTTAGGGTTTTTTGATTCTTATGATCTCACCCCTGATTGGAATCACCGCCCGCATCACCCAGACGACCGAGTCCCTGTCTGCTGTCCAGATCCTGCGCGCCTACGTGGACGCGGTCATCGAAGCCGGCGGGACCCCGGTGCTGATTCCTCCCGAACTGCCTGAACCTCACTGGCGCGGACTCTTCAACCGCCTCGATGGAATCCTCTTCTCCGGCGGCGCGGACATCGGCATTGAGCACTTCGGCGGCGAGCCGCATTCCACTGTGGATGCGGATGAGGTGCGTGACGCCATCGAACTGCCTCTCCTGCGCGCCGCCGCGGACGAGGGCAAGCCGTTCTTTGGCATCTGCCGCGGATTGCAGGTGGTCAACGTGGCGTTGGGCGGGACGCTGTACACGCATATTCTCGACCAGCATCCCGGTGCCCTCGAGCATGACCGTCATGATCAGCCGCGCACGTTTCTCGCCCATCCCGTTCGCGTGGACGAAGGCACGCGGCTGGCGGAAATTCTCGGCGAGCCAGTCTTGCAGGTCAACAGTTTGCACCATCAGGGAATCAAGGATTTGGCTCCCGGCTTGAAAGTAACTGCCTTTGCGCCCGATGGCTTGATCGAAGGAGTCGAATTGCCGAGTCATCCCTTTGGGCTGGCCGTTCAATGGCATCCCGAATGGATGACGGATCAGGAAGCGATACGCAATCTGTTTAAGTCGTTTGTAGACGCGGCAGGTAACCATCGGTAAAGCGTATTCATTACGCGCTTTACGTTTTGTTCTTTACGTTTTATCATCCTTGCATGTCCCCTGAAAAACAAAATAACCCTATCGGCGTATTCGACTCCGGCGTAGGCGGGCTGTCGGTGTTGCGTGCTATGCGCGCGCAGATGTCCGCCGAAGACGTGATCTACTTTGGCGACCAGGGACACGTCCCGTATGGGCCGCGGCCCATGGAGCAGATTCAGGGTTTTTCGGAGGGGATCACGCGGTTTCTGCTCGACCAAGGCGCAAAGTTGATTGTCGTTGCCTGTAATACCGCGTCCGCGGCGGCGCTGCAATATTTGCGAAAGACTTTCCCTGATGTGCCGTTCGTCGGCATGGAGCCTGCGGTCAAGCCTGCGGCAGAGCACACGCATAGCGGCAAGGTCGGCGTGCTTGCCACGCCCGCGACCTTTCAGGGTGCGCTGTACGCGTCCGTGGTGGAGAGATTTGCAAATGGCGTGGAGTTGTTGCAGAGCACTTGTCCCGGCCTGGTCCAGCAGATCGAGCAGGGGAATCTGGATGGGGAAGAGACGCGCAGGATTCTGGAAGACGCGCTCCTGCCCATGCTCGAAAAAGGGATTGATACGGTCGTACTGGGCTGTACCCATTATCCGTTCGTGATTCCGCTCATCCAGCGCATTGTGGGCGAGTCCGTGCGGGTGATAGACCCGGCTCCCTCGGTGGCGCGGCAGGCCGGGCGTCTGCTCGAAGCGGGCAGGACGAAGAATCCAAACAAGGGGCGCGGGCGCGTCCAGTTCTACACGTCTGGAGATGCGGACGCGCTGGCGTCATTGTTGCCGACTCTGCTTGGGGAATCGGGGGAGGTGAAGCGCGTCGAATGGAAGAATGATCGCGAAGTGACCGATTTATTTTAGTGACGGAGGCACATCGTTGGTCTCGATACGGCGGCGATGGTCGAGTAGCCCGAAGGGCGTATCGAGACCTGCCGCTTACTCGACCACCGTTTTCCCCGGGAGACGCGTCTTGACCTTCCGCATCTTCCAGTGCCCGCGCTCGTTGTAGTGTAAATCGAAACGGACTTCTGCCAGGTCCGCGCCGAACTCGACTTCCACGATACCGTAGTTGATGCGGTCAATCGAAAAGTGAATTTTCGAATTGCATACGTGAGAACTGCGCGTTTTGCGTTTCAGCAGGCGGGCGACGTAATTCGTCTTTTGTTCGAAGGGAGTGGAACTGAATTCCCAAATGGGGATGGCCTGCCCGTTTGGGACGCAAAGATCCGCCGAGACGGCATGGGCTTCATGCAAATCGCCTGCCAGAAAGTAGACGCCTGAAATCCCATTGGCCGCGAGGAAATTCAGGAGGCGGTCGCGCTCTTCGGGGAATCCGGACCAGCGGTCGTTGACGATGTCACCAAAGAATTCAAATAACACGGCCGACGACGTGACGATGAACTTGAGCGGGAAATCATCCTTGACCGCCAACAGCCACGCTTCGAATGCCTGCCATTGCGCATTGCCCAGCACGATCTTCTCGCGGCGGTTGCGCGTACGCTGGGTACGCGTGTCCATCACGTAGAAGGCCGCCGCGCCGAAGTAGAACGAATACGCCAGCGACCCCGTTTCATTTCCGATGAATTGGAGGCTTCCGTTTTTCTGTCTTTGCGGCAGGCTGAACGCGGGTGCGTGGATTCCTTGATGCTCGCGGTAGACCTGCAGGGCGTCCTGGACGCGCTGGGCCGTCAGGCGCCGCTCTTCCTTCGTGAGTCCGTTGATGAAGCGGGTGAAGCGCGTGTACGCGGGGATGTCCGCGACCGTGTGTTCGCGGTCGTGCCAGTGCCAGTCGTTATCTACTTCGTGATCGTCGAGGGTCATGAAGACGGGCGTGCGCGCCAGCAGTCCGCGGAAATAGGGATTGGACCAGGTGTGCAGGTACACCGCGCGGTAATCGTCTTTGGTCAGCGCGACGTGACCGAGTCCGTTATGTTTCCACTCGTCGGCGTAAATCTGATCGCCTTCGAGGATCATGAAATCGAGATTGGACTGGTGTTTGAGCAAATGCCTGAAAGCGCGGCCCGGCAGGCGGTGCTCCGGGCGGAAACAGGAACCGAATGCAAAGCGAAACGAAACGGCCTTGCCCGGCGGCGGGAAGGTTCGGAAGGCCTGGAATGCCTCGCTCGGCGGTTTACTTTCCGAATCCAGTGCGAGGGCGAAATAATACACGGTTTCCGCTTCGAGGTTGTCGATCGAGACTGTGCCCGCGAAGCCTGTCGCCTCCGTCAACTCTGCTTTCCCCACTCGTCCCGCGTCGCTTAAATCCTCATCGTTTGCAAGCCAGGCGTACAATGTGGATGGCCCATCGGCGCGCGCCCACAGTTTGACGCCGCGATGCGACAGCCCGCCGATGATCGGGCCGAGGATGATTTTCGGTTGGTCGGCCATTTCTATTCCTCGAAGGTCGCGATGTTCGCTCCCATCCTCTCCATGTCCTCGAACAGGCGCGTCGGCTCGGCAACCTGCCCCATCATGTGCAGGCCGGGCTTTCGCGCGGAGCCGTCCAGATATTGTTTCAGATAGGCGACGACGGGGATGGCGGTCAATTCATAGCCGTCGGGATGGCCGACTTGCGCGTGGACTTTGGCCGGGGCGCCGTTTTTCAGTCCTTTTGCCTCGACGGCGATTATCACCTGGTACGGCGGCCGGGACTGTCGCATGCCCCACCACATCAATTTTCCCAGCGGGCGCAGTCCGCGCTTGGGCGCGAGTTTGAGTCCCAGCATGACGATGGGCGTGATCAGCAGGTCTGCAATCCAGTTGGAGCCTGAGATGTAAAAGCCGACATCTTTTAGCGAAGGATACATTTCTGGAAGCCGCCGCAGTTCCTCGAAGTACATTGAATAGCAGGCGCGGACTCCGATGCCGCCGCCGAAATCGAATTTTATCGTTGACCATTGTTTTGGATTCGTCCACGCGCCATCCTTGAAGACCTGCGCTTCGTAATTGATGAATGCTTCCATCAACTCGTCCACGGCTTCGGTGTAGGGTAGGGTGGGGCCGACGTTCAGATAACCCGCCGTGATCGCGCTTTCGATGATATCCAGTTTGCTCGCGGCAAAGCGGACCATGAAGGCGGGCAGGCCGGGATGATAACCTGCCTCGGTGACGAAGCATCGGCCCGCCTTTTTGATTTCGTCTTCGGCAGCATACAGGAACTTCAATTTGGCTGAGGAAAATTGCACGTCGAGGTAGTCCACGCCCGCGGCGAGGCAGGCGCGGATGACGGTCTCGGCGTGGTGCGTCGTCGGCGCGGCGACTAGGCATAAAGTCCCGCCCCGAAGCGCTGTTCGCAGGCTGGTCTCATCGGAGGCGTCCACCTGTCTGATCGAGACGCGCGGATTCCCCAGCGCGTCCGCGAGCGCCTGCGCCTTGTCCGGGTTACGACCTGCCAGAACGATGTTTGCATCAGTCTGTGTGAGCAAATATTTTGCCAGCAGGCGCCCCGTCGCGCCATATCCTCCCAGAATGACGATGGTTGCCATGATCCCTCCAGAGAGATTTCGTTAATCCAAGTATAGTGGGAGTTGCCGCGATGTCAAGCGCGGGTCGGCTTTCGATCCCCAAACGGGGAAATCGTTACTGAATTAGAGAGTGTTTTGAAATTCCGTTGAATCTTGGTGGATATGCTCAATTAGACAAGATTCAACTTCTGTTTGAAGGCGATCTGCGCCAGCCATATTCCATTTATCCGCCTCGCTTCTCATTTTGATCCGCCGCGCGCACTTTGATGTCTTTCGCGTCGGGGCTGAGACCTTCGAGGGCCGCGAAGGTCAATTTGGCAGGGTCCAGCCTGCGGTTCGCGCAGAAGCGTTCGAAGAGAGTCAGGTAACTCGCAGGGACAGCCGCTTCCCAGTCCAGGCCGAGGCGGGTCGCCATGCGGCGGATTTCAGTTTCGTCGTTTCCCTCGATTTCCACAAAACTGCCGTATGGCAATTCGTCGAGCATGACGTGGAGCCCGTCGATTTCGTAGGTGGCGCGAAACTTTTCGTATATGGCAATCTCCTGGTAGCCAAGACCCGTGAGGAATTGCCTGGCCAATTCGAAATCACCCACGGTGAACTCGATCTCGGTGCGCGTCAGAATCCTGTCCCTGTTTTCGGAAGGACCCTTGTAGGTGAGGCGCATGTCGTTGCTTTTCCTGAGGCGCAGGACGCGTCCCTCGGCGCGCAGACTGCCATCGGGCAGGTCGAAGCGCAGGTTGGTTTCGAAGGCGCGCGGCTGGATCAGACGCGCCTTCAGCGCCTTTAGAGTCGTCTCGATCTTCTTCAGGTCGCGCACGTAAAACTTGACTTCGGTCTCCCGCCCGTTCATTTAGTGCACACTGAGCAGAGTCTGTTTCTGTTCCACGCTCTCGCCCGGCTTGACGCGGACGCGGCCGACCATCCCCTCGCGCGGTGCCTTGAGTTCGTTCTGCATTTTCATCGACTCGAGCACAAGTAGAACCTGACCTTTTTCCACTTTTTGCCCCTCGTTGACAGGTACAGCCACCACCAGTCCAGGCATGGGCGCTTTCAGGTGGAATTCGCCGCTTTCGACCACGCCGCCTCCAGCCGCCGCGCGCAGGCGTTTCTCGCGCTCGTCCTCCACGGTGACGTTGTATAGCAGGCCGCGCATCAGCACACGCAGGCCGTCGTCGGCGATGTCGACGTACGCCTCATAGGACTTTCCGTTCACGAGCAGGGAATAAACGGGCTGCCCGCTGACAGACTGAAAATCCACTTTCATCGGTTTGCCATCGAAGATGATGTGGCGCTCGTCCAGCACCTCGATGGAATAATCTTTGCTTTCGATGTTTGTCACGTATTTCATGAATTGGGCTCCCGGTCTTTCGTTGCGCAGCCGTTTTGATCGGCAGACTCCCAGATCAACAGACTAATCAGCGATGCATTCGTTCCCAGCGGCCGACCCATTTCCAGTTGCTGGCGTCGCGCTCGCCGCGGCGGACGATCTGCGCGGAACGCTGGGTTTGCTGGTGGGCGACCAGCGTGGCAAAGATGGCAGCGATCTCCGGCAGGGCGGAACTATGCTCGTCCGGGTCGGGCATCGAGAAACGCTCTTCCACGAAGCGCGTGTCGTATTGTCCGCCCAGAAAGCGCGTGCTTTCCATCAGGGTTTGGTGGAATGGGATGTTCGTCCGCACGCCCACGATGCGGAATTCCTCAAGGGCGCGGCGCATACGCTGGATGGCTTGTCCGCGGCTCTCGCCCCACACAATCAGTTTGGCGATCATCGGGTCGTAATATGGAGTGATCTCAAAGCCGGGATAAACGCCCGTATCCACGCGCACGCCGGGCCCGGTCGGGATGATGCTCTGGGTGATCACGCCGGTCGAGGGCAGGAAATTATTGTAGGGGTCCTCGGCATTAATGCGGCATTCGATGGCCGCGCCGGTCATCTTCACGTTTTCCTGCTTGTAACTCAACTGGCGCCCGCGCGCCACGCGCAATTGCTCCATCACCAGGTCAATGCCCGTGACCATCTCAGTCACGGGATGCTCCACCTGCAGGCGCGTGTTCATTTCGAGGAAGTAGAAATTCTTGTCTTTGTCCACCAGGAATTCAATCGTCCCGGCGTTGACGTAGTCTACGGCCTGCGCGGATTTCACAGCCACCTCGCCCATTTTGCGGCGCAGGTCTTCATCCAGGAATGGGGAGGGGGCCTCTTCCAGGAGTTTCTGGTGGCGGCGCTGGAGCGAGCACTCGCGCTCGCCCAGATAGATGGCGTTGCCGTGTCCATCCGCCATGATCTGGAATTCGATGTGGCGCGCGCCCTCCACCAGTTTCTCCAGATATACATTCCCGTCGCCGAAGGAGGATTCCGCCTCGCGTCGCGCGGACTTGAGGAGGGCCGGCATTTCCTCCAGGCTTTTGACCTCTCTCATGCCTTTTCCGCCGCCGCCCGCCGTGGCCTTGATCAACAACGGGAAGCCGATCTGCGGCGCGACGCGCAACAGGTCTTCGTCGGTCATGTTGCCCACATCCTCGGTGCCCGGGACGACGGGCACGCCTGCCTTGATGACAGTGGCGCGCGCCTCGGCCTTGTCCCCCATGGCGGCAATCGCCGAAGGTTTCGGCCCGATGAAGGTGATACCCGTGTCCTCGCAGGCTTGCGCAAAATCCTCACGTTCGGCGAGAAAACCGTATCCGGGGTGAATGGCGTCCGCGCCCGATTTACGGGCAATCTCGAGGATCTTGTCGGCCCGCAGGTAGGATTCGCGCGAAGGCGCGGGCCCGAGCAGATATGCCTCGTCCGCGTAACGAACGTGCAGGGCGTTCCGGTCCGCCTCTGAATAAACGGCCACCGTCTCCACGCCCAGTTCGCGGCAGGAACGGATGATGCGAACGGCGATCTCGCCTCGGTTGGCTATCAGGACTTTTTTGAACATGTCGCCTCCCGGTTACAACGGAATATTTCCGTGCTTCTTGGCGGGATTGGCGTCGCGCTTGTTGCTCAACATCTCCAGCGCGTTGATCAGGCGCGGACGCGTCTCTTTGGGCTCGATGACGTCGTCGAGGTAGCCGCGTTCGGCGGCTACATAAGGATTAGCGAATTTCTCGCGGTACTCCGCCACCAGTTCGGCCTTGCGCTTTACGGGGTCTTTGGCCTTCTCGAGTTCTTTGCGGAAGATGATGTTCACCGCGCCGTCGGGACCCATCACCGCGATCTCGGCCGTCGGCCAAGCGACATTGAAGTCGCCGCGGATATGCTTGCTGGACATCACGTCGTACGCGCCGCCGTAGGCCTTGCGCGTGATAACGGTTAATTTCGGCACGGTCGCTTCGCAATAGGCGTAGAGCAGTTTTGCCCCGGAGCGGATAATGCCATGATGTTCCTGGTTGGTGCCCGGCAGAAAGCCCGGTACATCCTCGAAGGTGACGATGGGGATGTTGAATGCATCGCAGAAACGGATGAAGCGCGCGCCCTTCTCCGAGGCGTCAATGTCTAAAACACCCGCCAGGACGGCAGGCTGGTTGGCCACGATGCCTACTGAGTGTCCACCCAGCCGCGCAAAACCGACCACGATGTTCATGGCGTAGTTTTCGTGGATTTCGAAAAATTGGCCATGATCCACCACAGTGCGGATAATATCTTTCATATCATAAGGCTTGCCGGGATCGCCGGGAATGAATGTATCCAGCGACTCATCCATACGAAGGGGATCGTCACCGGGCATGAAAGGAGGATCCTCCATGTTGTTTTGCGGGAGGTAGCCCAGCAACTTTCGGATCAGGTAGAGCGTATCGGCTTCACTGTCCGCTGCCACGTGGCAAACGCCCGACTTTTCGGAATGAACGCTTGCTCCGCCCAAATCCTCGAACGACACCTCTTCGTGGGTCACCGCCTTGACCACATCGGGTCCTGTCACGAACATATACGATGAATTACGGACCATGAAAATGAAATCGGTCAGCGCGGGCGAATACACTGCGCCGCCCGCGCACGGTCCCATAATGGCTGAAATTTGCGGGATGACGCCGGATGCCATCGTATTGCGAAGAAAAATGTCGGCATAACCGCCCAGCGATACCACGCCTTCCTGGATGCGTGCCCCGCCCGAATCGTTCAGGCCGATGACTGGCGCGCCGTTCTTCATCGCCATGTCCATGATCTTGCAAATCTTCTCGGCGTGCACTTCGCCCAGACTGCCTCCCAATACCGTGAAATCCTGTGAGAAGGCGTAGACTAGGCGGCCTTCGATGGTACCCCAGCCGGTCACTACCGAATCGCTTGGGACTTTTTGCTGATCCAGTCCGAAATCGTTGGTGCGATGGACGACGAAACTATCCACCTCGCGAAAGGAGCCTTTATCGAGGAGCAGGTCGAGGCGCTCGCGGGCGGTCAGGCGTCCCTTTTTGTGCTGGGTTTCGATACGCTCCGCGCCGCCGCCGAGGCGGGACTTGGCTTTCAGGTCACGAAGTTGTTTGATCTTGGGAGGTTGACTCATGGCTCTCTCTTTTGGTGAAATAGCGAATTGTGTGGGGATGGAATGTGAAAGCGGCGATGGCGCCAAGCAGGAGGAAGGTCACGGTCAGGGCAAAGGGCCAGTTCGGACGCGTTGCCTGTAGGAACAGGCGGTCCAACCAGAACCACAACGCGTACGAGAACACGTAAAGCAGGGGGCCGTTACGAGCGCGCCGCGTTCGCCAAAGGAACGCCCATAGAACTGCCAGCCCGCCCAGGGTCCAGAAGGAACCGCTGACCGTTATGTAAAGCGGACCGGGGTTGGGGGCAAAGGCCAGGAGTATCTCCCAGTTCGCAATGGCAGAGATGGCGCGCACGGCGTTCCATGCTGTAAGGCTTAACACCGCGCATAATAGCAGGGTTACACTGAAGGGTCTGGGCATGTCAGGGAGGAGAGGTGAAGAAGCGCATGAGCAGTTTCCCGCCATAGCGGACGCCGCTTCCGAGGCGGCCCTCGAATTGCCCGCGATAGGGATAGTTGGTATCAATGATCTCAAGATTGGCGAAGACGTAGTCCAGCCCCATTTGCTCCAGGTATTCTGCGGCCTGCCCGGCTCGCAATGCCCGAAAATAGGCGTAACTATTGATGAGGCCGTCCATGTTGACAATCGTGCGGTCGTGAATGAAGTAGCCGACGTTGCCGCCGCCGGTCATGCCGATCATCGCGCCCGGCGCGGTGTGTTCGTCGAGGAAGGCCGCGCTGTCCAGGTAAATATGATCGTCCACGCGATTCGTGTGGGGCATGAGTGCCGTCATGTTCTGTGCATAATTCTTCGCAAGGTAGAGACCGACAAGCAGGGCAAAGACCACGCCAACTTGCGGTGTTTTGATGCGGCGCAGAAAGGGATGCAGGGCAACATTAATGAGCAGGATCACCGCAAGGAACAGGATGATGTATTGGCTTACCCAATACCATTCTTTGACCCCCGCGTATCCCTGCGCGGTGTAATTGAAGATTTGCGCCACCGCTCCCGCAAAGAGAGGTACGGCACTTAAATGAGCAAGAGCGCGGACGGCGCGCCGGCGGCGGAGGTACAACAGGCCCAGGCCCGCGAGTGCGAACAGGATCAGGAGGAGCATATAGGTGTTATTGTAGCCAATATAATACAGGTTGGTCTGGTGGAACAGCGGCCCGCTCCATCTCTCGACCAAAGTGGTGAGCGGGCGCCAGGCGTTGAAGTCGTTTTCGGGACTGATGCCCCAGAAGGCCAGTTGAGATTTCGGCGCGCCGCCGTAGGCGTTGTCGAAAGTGCCCCACCATTGCTTGATCTGTCCGCTGACGGGTGTGTAGGTGTCGAACAGGATTTTGTTGATGCCCATGTACAATGCCAGCGCGGTTCCGACAATGCCATAATAGATTCCGCTCTCTGTGACCCACGTCCGCCAGCGGGATTTGAGCAATGCCATGGGCGTCGTTTCGTTTGGGTCAGGTTTGTGGCTGGAAAACGCTTTGGCCAACAGGCGCACGGCGATGGTCAATAGAATTGCAAGTGACGGGTAAATGATAACGACGCTTGTAAGGGGGATGGCTTCGATGGCTCCCGCCTGCCACAGCCCAAGTACGATCAGCGCAACCGTGGCCGCGCTGACTGCCGCGCCGAGGGCCGTTCTACGGATCAGTCTGGCAGTGGCTTGACTGCCCGTCGGCTGATACAGCCCCATGAAAAAATAGATCGGTGTTTGAATGACCAGCGCCAGAGCGATCATGCCAAGTCCGAGGTTCGTAAATGGGTAGTACGAAGGCACGCCGATGCGGAACACGAATCCGCCGAGGACGGCAACTGCGGTTCCCAGGATATCGAGCAGGAGGAGCGTGCGCATGGACGTTTCGCGAAAAACGATCCACAGGCCGAGGAGCAGCACCAGGAATACGCTGTCGAGGCGGCTGAACAGGACCAGCAATCCCGCGCCGGCCAATACGGCAACCTGGCCGGGGCGAACGGTCTGTCCGCGCCCTGCCCGCTCGAATTCCTGCATCCAATATAAGAACAAAACCATTGCAAAAGCTGTCAACGTTGTTTCCAGTCCCATCATGCTGAAATGGGTGAGAATATAACGATTCGTGACCCAGCCCATCGCGGCCAGGATTCCCAGCGGGCGCGAGAAGACCTTGTCAACCAGACGATAAAGCAGAATGGCCGTCGCAGCGTGGAGGATGCCGGTGATGACTAACAGGACACGCAACGGTAAGATCAAATCGAAGCGCGCCAGAGCGAAGATCGGGATGCAGACCAGCATCCACAACGGGTGATAACCGTTGGTCGGATTGATGCCGTCGAACGTCGCGCCTCGTCCCTCGGTGATGTTTTGCGCCACCTTGAAGTAATAATAGGCGTCATCGCGCGTGAACCAACTGCCGGGGAAATTGATCGCATCCGACGCGGCCGCGTAACCGTAAATTACAATCACAAACAGGAACAGTCCGATTTCGAACCAGCGTGAAAACTTCGCCAACGCAAAACCTCAGCCAATCTCCAGGGTGATCTTGCCGCGCTGCATA
This sequence comes from Anaerolineales bacterium, assembly GCA_034435275.1. GTDB lineage: Bacteria > Chloroflexota > Anaerolineae > Anaerolineales > Villigracilaceae > JBFMCC01. The sequence continues at coordinate 14,454 of DAOTXP010000011.1, forward strand.
CCGCCCTCCAGCCGTTCCTGCGCGGCGCGTGCCTCTCGAAGCGGAAACGTCTTGTCCATCACAGGTTTCAAATTCCCCGCCACGACCAAACCCATCACCTGGTCGAATTCCTCTCGCGTGCTCATGGTCGAGCCGATGATGGAGAGATGTTTTGCGAAAATGTAGCGGTTGTCAATCTCGAACTTTGGGCCGCCGGTGTTGCCCACCGTCAGCAGACGCCCGCCTTTCCGCAAGGCGCGCAGGCTGAGAGGAAAGGTCGTGCCCACGTTGTCCACGACGATGTCCGCGCCGCGGCGATTCGTGGCGAGAAAAGCGGACTTTGCCCAATCGGGATCCTTCGAGCGATCAATCAGGACATCCGCGCCGAGAGACTCGGCCAGCGACAATTTCTCCGCGTCCGCGCCCACGACCAGGACCTGCGCGCCGATAAATTTGGCGATTTGCACGCTGGCAGTATTGACTCCGCCCGAGGCGCCCACGATCAGGACGCTTTCACCCGCCTTCAATCCGCCGCGTGTGATGAGCGAATGCCATGCCGTCTGATAGACTAGCGCCGCCGCGGCCGCGGCATGTGGATCGAAGTCATCGGGCAGGCGATACAACTGGCCCACCGGCAGGAGGATGTATTCGCAGTATGTCCCGCGGACGGTTTCGCCGAGGAGGTGCCAGTCGCGGCACAGGTTATCCTGTCCGCGTTGACAGGCCTCGCATTGACCGCATCCGAGGTTGGCGTTGATGACGACGCGCGAACCCACCTTCATCTCCTCTCCCCGCCGCGCTGCGCGGGGCGCTAGCGGAGATGAAGCGGGGAGGGGGGAACCGAGGGCAATAACCTCGCCTGCGCCGTCCGCGCCGGGGATGTGAGGCAGGTCCAGTTTCAGCCCGGGCCAGCCGTTGCGCACGGTCACGTCAACGCGGTTGAGGGCCGCGGCGGTCAATTTAACGAGGGCGTAGCCGGGTCCGGGCGGAGGCGGGTCGGGAAAGTCCGTATATTCGAGCACTTCGGGTCCGCCATGTTTGTGAAAGAGAGTGGCTTTCATTCAATCCGTTGAGTATTCGTAGTAATAGTATAGCGGAAGGCCGTCGGATGCGGTTTCTTCGAGAAGTACCCCGCCGGGATAATCAGCCTGCACCAGCGGGATTTGTTGTTCGTTGCCGGGCAGGAAGACGAAGATGAGATTCTTGCCTTCAGGCTGGGGACGGTCGGGCTGGTCCCAGGCGGTGATGTCCAGGCCGGTGACTTGAGGTGCAAGAAATTGCGTGCTGGGAATGGAGTAATAGCCCATCAAGGGTTGACCGAAGAAGACGACCTGTGTTCCGTCGGGTTTGCTGATCAAGTAATCGGCGAGACGCTGGGCAATCATTCCGTTGACATGTGTGAATTCCAAACGGGTTTGAGGTGTGTATTTGTAGAAGTAAAAATAGATGTCATTGATGGAGGCGGCAATGGCGGCCGCAAATATGACATAGGTTGCCCAGTGAGCGGTCTGCGACCACAAGCGTTCAAAAATGGACGCGGTTTCACTTAATCCATATGCGGCCAGCAGGAGACAGACGGGCGCGGCGGCCACGTAGCGTTGCGAGGCGGGAGTCGATTCGCTCAAGCCGCCGAGCAGGACGAACAAGGCCAGCCAGAGTACCAAGAGGATGGTGCGACTCTCGCGCGGCCGCATAATCAGGTGGATACAACCCAGGATAAAGAGGGTCGCGAAGATGGGCCGCAGAAGGGGAACGGCCGGCCTGTACCAGTGCTGTAACGGTAAAAAGGTAAAGGCTTGAACGCCGAGCCACAACTGGCGGGCTAGTATCTTCCATGCAGGCTGACCGGTAATGAGCATTTCATTGTCCAGCCACGGACCGATGATACTGACACGTTCCAGCGGGGCCAAATATTGTTCGGGATGCCTGATATAGTACCACGCCAGCGGCAGGAGGGTGACCGCGGCAGTAAGGCTCATCAGGCATAAGCTGGTGAATAGCCGCTTGAAGCGTTCCCGGTCGAGAAGCGCGGAGATGAACAGCCATCCGTAAACGAGCATCAGCAATGTGCGGCTGCTTGGATAGAAATACTGCGCCACTCCCAGGCCAAGGCCTGCCAGCAGGAGGGCGTTGCGATTCTCACGCGACCAGCCATACCAAACCGCGCCGATGGTCATGGCGAAGAAGAAGCCGTCCCAGATGTTGTTGAGTCCGATGCGGCTGAAGTGGATGTGGAAATGAAACCCAATCAGCAGGATCGCCGCCAGCAGGCCAACGCGTTTGTCAAATAAGGCGCGGCCCGCCAGGTACACGCCGCCGACGGTCAACGCGCCGGCCAGCGCGGCCGGGATACGCAGGGCTTCCGTCGTATGGCCGAAGATGGCAATGCCGCTGGCAGGAATGAAGAAATACAGCCCGGGGAACGAGTACCACCCGGCGAAGAAGGGATTATTCACCGTGCCGTTCAGGTAGAGCGCGCCATATACGCCGGCCGAGGCTTCGTCTCCATTGAGGATGATCGGGATTTCGCCAGTGGCGATTGCGCGCAGGGGGAGCGAAAGGAGAGTCAACCCCAGCGCGATGGCGAACATTCGGCCGCGCGACCGAAGGTCCAGTGCGCCGCGCTGCCAGCCGCCGATCAGTGAAATGGAAATGGCGGCCAGCCACGCGGTCCAAGCCGCGAACGGACTGGGCATCCGTTCCACTTCGCCGGCCGCGTAGTGGACGAGAATTGCAAATGGCAGGCTCATGAAGAGCAGGACGACCTGCCATGACCGCACGCCGAGCCAGTCTCCCACTTTATCCAGCGCGGCTATGAGCCAGCGAGGCTTGCCGTCCGCGCGGGCGGAGAGCACGCCCACGAAAAAGACCAGCACTCCCAGGGCAATCCACGCGGAGGGCAGGCCGCGTTCGGTTCCTGGAACGTCCTGTTGTACCTGCTGGGACAAAAATGCCAGTAACGCGCCGCCCAGCAAGAGGGTAGCGGCGATCGCCCTCTGTCGTGACGACATTTACTTCAACCCCAATTCGCTACGGCTGATGACCAGTCGCTGAATTTCGCTGGTGCCTTCGTAAATCTCGGTGACCTTTGCATCGCGGAAATAGCGTTCCACCGGCAGTTCCTTGCTGTAGCCCATCCCGCCGTGGATTTGTATGGCATGATGCGCGCAGAACATGGCGGTCTCGGAGGCGAAGAGTTTTGCCATCGAGGCCTGGAGCGAAAATCGTTCGCCGGTGATCTTGGAGCGTTCCTTGGCCAACGCCGCGTTGTAGATTAAAAGGCGCGAAGCCTCGATGCGCGTCTTCATGTCCGCGATCTTGAAGCCTGTGCCCTGGAATTCGCCGATTTTCTGCCCGAAGGCTTCGCGCTCGGCGGCGTAGGCGCGCGCGGCCTCGTAGGCCGCCTCGGCGATTCCAAGTGCCTGGGCGCCGATACCAATGCGGCCGGCGTCCAGCACGGTCATGGCGATCTTGAATCCCTCGCCTTCCTCGCCGAGACGACAATCGGCGGGCACACGACATTCCTCAAAGATCAATTCACTGGTGGCCGAGGCGCGGATGCCCAGTTTCGGCTCTTTCTTGCCGCGAGAAAACCCTGGAGTCTTGGTGTCTACCAGGAAGGCACTGATGCCCTTTTGCTTTTTCGTGGGCTCGGTCATCATGAAGACAACCACATAATCCGCCACTGGGCCGCTCGTGACCCAGGATTTACGCCCGTCGAGAATATAGGAATCACCCTCGCGGACGGCGCGGCTCTTCATTGTCCCCGCGTCCGAACCAGACATCGGCTCGGTCAACGAATACGCACCGATCGCCTGTCCCGATGCGACGGGTTTCAGGAATTTCTGCTTTTGTTCCTCCGTTCCGAACCTGAGGATTCCGTAGCAGTACAACGAGTTGTTGACGGACATGATCACGCCGTGCGAAGCGTCCACCTTGCAGATTTCCTCCAGCGCGAGCACATAGGACAATGTGTCCATGCCCGCGCCGCCATACTGTTCGGGAACCTCGATTCCCATGAAACCCAATTCGCCCATTTTTTTCACGGTCGCGTGAGGGAACTCGCCGCTTTCGTCGAATTCGGCCGCGATCGGCGCGATCTCCTTTTGTGCAAAGTCGCGGGCTGTATCGCGCAGCATTTTGTGTTCATCGCTTAGCGGGAACATCAGACTTTCGCTCATGGTTTCCTCCGGGGATGATCTGTTGCGATTATAGCATGTGGCTTCGGAGCCTGGGAATCATCCGTGTCAGTCGGGTGCGAAAGCCGGCGCGGCGAATCCGGTCTTTGTCCGCACTGACGCGGCAACCTAGCAGGATATGCTTTTTCCATCGCACAATTCGAGAATAAATTCCGAATCGGAAGCCGTTTTAGCGCGTCAATTCCGATTACGCGGTGTTTGATAAGTATCAAAAAAGCAAGGAGGTGCCCGGCTGCTATCTGTGATCAACTCTTATTGATGTCCGGTTTTCAAACAATCCAAAGGAGAGAGACATGAAGTCCAAACGCTTTATTCTGTTGTCGCTGGTTACATTGACCAGTCTTTTGCTTGCCGCTTGTGGCACACCAGCGACTGAAGCACCTGCTGCAACTGAGCCTCCGGCTGCGACGGCACCTCCGGTCGCAACCGAGCCGCCGGTTTCGCTGGAGCCCGAAGGTGAAGTTGCCATCGTGGCGTGGGCTGGCTATATCGAGCGCGGCGAGACGGACCCAAATTACGACTGGGTGACCGGCTTTGAAGCAGAGACCGGCTGTAAAGTGACCGTGAAGACTGCCGCCACGTCCGACGAAATGGTGGCTCTGATGAACGAGGGCGGCTACGATCTGGTGACGGCCTCCGGTGACGCCAGTAACCGCTTGATTTCCGGCGGCAGAGTGCAGGAGATTGACCTCAGCCGCATCCCAAGCTGGGACACCATTGACCCGCGTCTTCAGGATGCTCCCTGGCACACTGTGGACGGCAAGCATTACGGCGTTCCGTATCAGTGGGGCAATAACGTACTGCTGTACAACACGGAAGTGTTTGGTGACACTCCGCCGGATAGTTGGTCGGTTGTGTTCGAAGAAACTACGCTTCCCGATGGTGCCTCCAACAAAGGCCGCGTGCAGGCATACGATGGTCCAATCTATGTCGCGGACGCGGCGCTTTACTTGATGTACCACAACCCGGAACTGGGGATTGAGAACCCCTATCAGTTGAATCGTGAGCAGTTCGAGGCGGCGCTCAATCTGCTTCGCCAGCAGCGTGAACTGGTCGGCCGCTACTGGCACGATGCCTTCATCCAGATGGACGATTTCACGAACGAAGGCGTCGCGGCTTCCAGCTCGTGGGGTTTCCAGACGTATGTGCTGAAGCTCTCCGGCGTTCCGGTGGAGAGTGTTGTGCCTGTGGAGGGCGCGACGGGCTGGGCGGATACGACCATGATGGCTGCGGACGCTCCGCACCCGAACTGCGCCTACTTGTGGCTGGAGCATTCACTGAATCCCAAACTGCAGGGCGATCTTGCCTCATGGTTTGGCACAGTACCTGTTGTGCTTTCGGCGTGTGAAGGCAATGAACTGTTGGGTCCCGACGGTTGTGCCATCAACGGTCTGAATACCTTCGACCAGATTTGGTTCTGGCGCACACCCACATCCACTTGTGCGGACGGCTCGAACGAGTGCGTTCCTTATCATGAATGGGTGACCGGTTACATTGCCGTGATCGGCGGCCGGTAGAAACCTTCGTTTCTCAATAAGCCGCGCCGGTTTTGGCCGGCGCGGCTGACTTGGACTATGGTGAATTATGAGTGAGGTAGCGGCAGTCACATTCAAAAATGTCAGCCGTGTGTTTTCTGTTCGGCATCGCGATCAATCCGGTGAAGTGCGCGCCGTGGACGATATATCTTTCGATGTCGGCGATGGGGAGTTCTTTTCCCTGCTCGGTCCTTCCGGCTCTGGAAAAACCACCTGTCTGCGCATGATTGCCGGCTTTGACAGGCCGACCTCGGGCAGTATTTATTTGTACGGGCAGGATGTCTCGGATCTCCCTCCGTACGAACGCGATGTCAACACGGTCTTTCAGGACTACGCCCTCTTCCCGCACATGTCCATCGGCGAGAACATTGCCTATGGATTGATGATCAGGAAGGTTCCGCATGTGGAACGCAAAAAACGCGTGGACGAAATGCTCGACCTGGTACGCCTGCCGGGTTTTGCCGCCCGGAAGCCGTCGCAATTATCCGGCGGGCAGCGCCAGCGCGTTGCCCTGGCACGCGCCCTCATCAACCACCCCAAAGTGCTTTTATTGGATGAGCCCCTCGGCGCGCTGGACTTGAAACTGCGGCAGCAGATGCAGGTGGAATTGAAGGCGATTCAAAAACGGGTCAGAATCACTTTCGTTTTCGTTACACACGACCAGGAGGAGGCGTTGACCATGAGCGACCGCATCGCGGTCTTTAATCAGGGACGGATCGAGCAGATCGGCGCTCCTTCAGAAATCTATGAGAGACCCGCATCTGCTTTCGTGGCTGGGTTTGTGGGGACTTCCAATCTTCTGACAGGCGAAGCCGCGAAACGGATCACTGGCTCCGACCAGACCTTTTCCATCCGCCCCGAAAAGATCCATCTCGGACCCGAAAGCGGACCGATATCCCCCGGCCAGGTCTTTGCAGATGGAGTCGTTCGAGACGTTGTGTACCTGGGGTTGTATACCCGCTACCTCGTCGAAGTGGAGAACGGCGGGGACCTGGTCGTCGTAGAACAGAATTTAAAGACCACCTCCATGGATGTGTTGAAGGTGCGCGGCAGGAAAGTGCGCCTGTTCTGGGAAAAAGAGCACATGAGTCTGGTGGGAGGCTGACGTGAACCGCATCTCGACCTTCCTTTACCTGCGTCCAAAATTAATCCTTCTTCTCTTGCTGGGTCCGCCGATGATTTACATGTTCGTTGTGTATCTCGGCTCGTTGTTCGCACTGCTTATGTATAGCTTTTATCGCCTGGATGAATTCACGGGCCTGGTCATTCGCGAGTTCACTGCCGCTACCTATATCCAATTGCTGTTGCCCGCCAACCTGGATATCTATTCCCGAACGGCGGGAATGGCCCTGGCTGTGACCATTGCCGACGCGGTGATCGCCTTTCCGCTGGCGTATTACATCGCGAAGTTCGCCTCACCGCGGTTTAAGACATGGCTCTACATCGCCGTAACTATCCCTCTCTGGTCGAGTTATCTGGTACGCGTCTACGCGTGGAAGCTCATCCTGGCCAAGGAAGGCATCCTCTCCTGGTTTTTCCACTTTCTTCATATTGATTTTATCTTGGATTGGCTGCTTTCGCTCCCTGAAGTCGGCGGGTCGTCATTGTCGTTTTCGCCGATTGGAATGTTCATCGCGTTTTGTTACATCTGGCTGCCATACATGATCGTACCGATTCAAACCGCGCTCGAACGCGTGCCGAAGTCCCTGATCGAGGCCTCCAGCGACCTCGGGGCAAATGCGTCCCAGACATTCCGTAACGTAATCCTTCCACTGGCGTTTCCGGGCGTGGTGGCCGGTTCGATTTTCACCTTCTCTTTGACGCTCGGCGATTTCATCGTGCCACAGGCATTGGGAAATTCCCGCTACTTCATCGGCCAGGCCATCTATTCCCATCAAGGTACGTCGGGCAATCTTCCCCTGGCGGCCGCGATGACGGTGGGTCCCATCGTCATCATGATGATTTACCTGTTGATTGCCCGCAAACTCGGAGCCTTCGATGCCCTCTAAATCTTACGGTGAAAGAGCCTCCCTCGGCCTGACCCTCGGCGCAATCGGGACTCTGCTGTTCCTGCATGTCCCCATGTGGCTCATCTTTCTGTATTCGTTTACAACGGATGAGGCTGCCTTTACGTTCCCGCTCCCAGGATTGACGACCAAATGGTTTGGGGAGGCGCTTCAACGCACGGACCTCTGGTCTGCGCTCACGCTTTCGCTCAAGGTGGCGCTGGTTGCGACGTTCGTCGCGCTCATCCTTGGCACACTCGCGGCCGCGGCCGTGTATCGTAACGACTTCTTCGGCAAGGAGGCGGTTTCCCTCTTACTTGTGTTGCCCATCGCCCTGCCCGGCATCGTGACGGGTATCGCGCTTCGTTCCGCGATTGGCTCCCTGGATATCCCTTTTTCTTATTGGACCATCGTAATCGGGCATGCGACGTTTTGCGTTGTGGTCGTTTACAACAATGTGCTGGCGCGCTTCCGTCGCATGCAGGGCTCGCAGGTCGAGGCCTCCATGGATCTGGGCGCGAACTCCTTCCAGACATTTCGTTATGTGGTCTTGCCCAATATTGCGACTGCACTCCTCGCAGGCGGGATGCTTGCCTTTGCCCTTTCGTTCGACGAAGTCATTGTGACTACTTTTACCGCAGGACAGCAGTCCACGCTGCCCATCTGGATCTTCAGCCAGTTGACCCGCCCGCGCGACCGCCCCGTCACCAACGTCGTCGCGACGTTCGTCATTCTGATCACGTTCCTGCCGATCTTCTTCGCACAAAAACTCTCGGCGGAGTCGTCTGACATGGAAGGGACGAAATAAGTACGCGCCGGGCAGTCGGCCTCTTTATCGGCGTCAGGCCAAACGGAGTCCGACGCGGGGAAATCTATCCAAAATTGTGACTCGGCAAGTATTGTCATTTCGCGCACATTCGATATAATCGGCGTCATCTTAATCGTTGGAGGCGCGAATGTTCGTTGTCCGTACCAGTCTGCGCCCGAGTGCAATTCACGGGCTGGGTTGTTACGCTGAAGAGCCGATCAAAAAAGGTCAAATCGTCTGGCAGTTCGATCCTCGAATTGACATTATATTTTCCCCCGCCGAGCTTTCCTCCTTCCCGCCGACAGTTCAGGAATACCTGTGGATCCATTCCTATGTCGAGATGCGTGACGGGCAGGAGGTTTTTGTTTTTGCTACCGATGACGCCAAGTATATGAATCACGCTGACGACCCGAACCTGATCGACACGCCGGACGGCGTATTCGAATACGCCGCCCGCGACATTCCCGCAGGCGAAGAGCTCACGTGCAACTATTTTGCCTCGGACCTTACAGCCGCACAAAAACTAAAACGCATTGGAGAAAAATGAGCGGACCTTATTTTTCCCACATGTCGCCGAAACTTTACTCGGGCCCCCATCCTGAAAAGGGTGGCTGTGGCGTATTTGCCGGTGAACTGATTCGCAAAGGCGAACTGCTTGTCCTGTGGGGCGGCAAGGTCGTCACCGAGGACGAGCTGGATTACAACATGCCCGACTTCACCCAGCGCGTCCTGCAAATAGACGATGGACTATACCTGCTTACCCCCAGCCTCGAGCCGGGCGATTGCTTCAATCACTCCTGCGATCCCAATGCGGGCTTCACCGGGCAAATCGGCCTGATCGCCATGCGCGACATCGCAAAGGATGAGGAGATCCATCTCGACTACGCCATGTGCGACAGCGCGCCCTACGACGAATTCGACTGTGCCTGCGGCGCGCCCGATTGCCGCGGCCGCATCACCGCACAGGATTGGAAGGATCCCAAATTGCAGGAACGTTACGACGGCTATTTCTCGGTCTATCTGCAAAGGCGGATTCACGCCCAGCGCGCCACCCAACGCGAAACAACAGCGGCTCATCCATGACCCTCGCCCGGTCCCGCCGTACGAGCCTTTCCTTCCCCTGGCGCGTCTTCCTCGCCGCACTGACCCTGCGGCTGATCCCCGTCCTCCTCTCCCGTTCGCTGGGCATCGGCTTGGACGACATGTTCCACTACGACATGCTCGCCCGGAGTCTGGCGGGCGGGAACGGTTTCCGCTGGTTCGCCGAAGCGGACTTGAAGCAAATTCTCCCGTTCGTCAAATTCGATCTCTCCACCATTGACTACGATCCCGCGCGCGGCGTCCCGACCTCCTTCCGCGCGCCGTTGTATCCCGCTTTCCTCTCGATCATCTACTTCATCGTCGGTGCAGACAGCCCCATGCGGTTCTTCGCCGCGCGGCTTGCCCAGGCCGTTCTCGGCGCGTCGCTCACCCCGATGATCTATTTCTTTGCGCTGAAGTTGTTCTTCACTTCGCCAATGGCGACCGAATCTGAGACGAAACTTCTGCGTGCCGCCCGTTTGGCCGCGTGGACGATTGCCTGCTATCCGATCTTGCTGGTCTATCCGATTGCACTCGCCACTGAAAACTTATTCTTTCCGCTTGTTCTCCTCTCGGCATTGACGCTATTGTGGGCGGCGGAAAACCCATCCACGCTTCGCTTCACCCTTGCGGGACTCGTTCTCGGGCTGACCGCGTTGACGCGCTCGGTCATCCTGCCTGTAGCAGGCTTGTCGATTCTCTGGGTATGGTGGACAAATTCTCGGGAGTTAATCTCGAAGGAACAGGGTAATAAAGGCTTTCGCGGTCCTCGCCTCTTCGCGGTTCATGCAATTCGCCCTGCCCTGGTAACCGCACTTTTCTTTCTTGTCATTGTCGCGCCGTGGATCGTTCGCAACTCCCTCCTTCATGGACGGCTGACAGGAATCGAATCCTCGATGGGCTACAACCTGTATCTTGGTTATCATCCCGACGGCAGCGGCACCTTTCAATTCGGCATTTCGCTGGATTTGCTTACCATTCTCGACGATTCCATCCGCGACCAAATCGGCACACAGCGCGCCGTTGAATTCATCCAACAGGACCCCCTTCATGCTCTGGAACTGATCGCCGCGCGGCTGGGCTATTTCTTCGGACTGGAACGGCGCGCGGTGACCTATTTCTATTCAAATGGGCTTCTTGGCTACATCCCGCTGCCGTTGCTTTTGATGATTGCGGCGATATTGTTATTGCCCTTTGTGGTTGTGAGTGCTTCGGCCGCGCTGGGCGCGGCGCTCCTTCGCAAATCTCCGCAGGTGATTTTGCTCTGGTTGATCATTCTCGGCTACTTACTCCCGCACGCGTTGATTCTCGCGGAAGACCGCTTTCATCTGGCAATCACCCCCTTCTTCGCAATCCTGGCGGCTCGTTTCTGGGTCGGCGGGCGCAACGCCCTGGCGGCGCGCTGGCACGAATCGCGGACTGGTACAATGACCGTGTCGCTGGCGATCCTGGCCATACTCCTGCTCTTCTTCAACTGGGGCTGGGAACTCGTCCGCGATGCCGATAAACTGACGCAGCTGCTCGGCCCGAACGGGCATCGATCCTTCTTCTCATATTGACGCAGCACCCATGAAACGATTTATCCAATTCATCTTTCAGCCCATCCGCTTTGACTGGAAGATCGTCACAACCACAATTGTCAGCACTATTCTGCTGATGATAGATCATTATCACAAACTGACGCCTGTCAAAGAGATTGACCGAACCATCCTGTATTTGCTTGTGCCGTTGGTTTTCATCATTTTTGTCTTTCGCGAATCGCCGCGCAACTACGGCTTCGCCCTGGGAGACTGGAAAGCGGGAGTGGTGATCGTTCTCGGCGGCGTCCTGCTGATGACTCCTATGATTTGGGTTCTCGGCCGCGGCGATACCGCGATGCAGTCTTACTACGACGGCCTGACGGCCAACCTGCCGTGGAACACCTTCCTCGATTTGTTCGGCTGGGAATTCATTTTCCGTGGCTGGATTCTGTTCGGCTACGCCCGCAAGTTTGGCCCCGATGCGCTCTGGTTGCAGGCCGTTCCGTTTGCCGTGGCGCACATCGGCAAGCCCGAAGTCGAGACCCTCTCCACCATCTTTGGCGGTTTTGCCTTCGGCTGGGCGGCGTGGCGTACGCGTTCGTTCGTCTATCCATTTTTCATTCACTGGTATATCTTTACGCTTGTCATTCTCGTCGCGTCGGGGAAACTTGGCTGACATTTCACTTCGCCCTGCAACCCAGGCCGACGACGCGGCCATCAAGGCGCTCATCCGCTCGGCGCAGATCAATCCGATGGACCTGGACTGGCGCCGCTTCCTCCTCGCGGTCACACGGGAGGGGGAGATGGTCGGCTGTGGACAGGTCAAGCCCCATTCTGATGGGACGCGCGAACTGGCCTCCATCGCGGTTCGTCCCGCGTGGCGCGGACAGGGCATCGCGCACCTCATTATCGAGAGACTTCTGGCCGAGAGTCCGCGTCCGCTGTATCTCACCTGCGCCTCGCGGCTCGGTCCGTTTTACGAGAAGTTCGGTTTTAGGGTCTTGTCTGAAAGCGAGATGACGCCTTATTTCCGCCGCTTGAGCCGCCTCGCGACGGCTTTCATGAAGATGGCGCGCGGTCAGACTTTGCTGGTGATGAAACTGGATTAGAATGGGGGCATGGAAGGTAACCCATCGGATTTGCTGAAAAAGATGTATCCCATCCTGGGGGGCGTGCTGGGCGGGTTGATCCTCGCGGGCCTCATCTGGATCGCGGCGCGCAGTCCGCGCGGTGAAGGCGTGACCCTCCTGCCGCCGCCGACTCCTGCGCCCATCGTCGTGGACGTTTCGGGCGCGGTGCCCAGGCCCGGGGTCTATGAACTGCCCGAGGGGAGCCGCGTGCGCGACGCGGTCAACGCTGCGGGCGGTTTCCTCGCCGAGGCGGACAAGTCCCAGGTCAACCTGGCCGCGCCGCTGGAGGATGGCCAAAAGCTGGAGATTCCCTACGCGGCCGGGGTGGAGGTATCGGCCCCGACCGAGGTTCCCATCCTGATAGACATCAATTACGCCAGCGTCGAGGAATTGGAGACTCTGCCCGGCATCGGCCCGACTCTGGCGGAGAATATCGTCATCTATCGCGAGGAGAACGGGCCTTTCCTGCGAATCGAGGATATTATGAATGTGCCGGGCATTGGGGAATCGACTTTTGAACAGATCAAGGATTTGATCTACGTGGAAGAGTTCTAAAAATACGAAGAGACCGGGTTTCTCGAAGACGCCCGGTCTCCGTGTTCAAGCCAGCACTGCCCTGGCAATCACCATGCGCTGGATTTCGCTGGTGCCCTCGCCGATGGTCATCAGGCGCGCGTCACGGTAGATGCGCTCGACGGGGTATTCGCTCGAATAGCCGTATCCGCCGTGGATCTGGATGGCATTGCGGCAGACGCGCTCCGCCATTTCGGTGGCGAATAATTTGGCCATGGCGGCTTCCTTCATGAAACCATGTCCGTGGTCCTTGTGCCAGGCCGCCTTGTAGATGAGCATCCGGGCCGCCTCGATCTCGGTGGCCGCGTCGGCCAGCATCCACTGGATGGCCTGAAAATCAGCAATGCGTTGCCCGAAGGCGCGGCGTTCTTTTGCATAGGCGACCGCGTATTCGTAGGCCGCCTGCGCCAGACCCACCGAGATTGCGCCGATGCTGATTCGCCCGCCGTCCAGCGTGGTCAGTGTTTGGTTCAGGCCGTGGCCTTCCTCGCCGATCAAATTGCCAAGCGGGACGCGCACCTCTTCGTAAGTCACCGCATGAGTGGGGGAGCCGTGCAGCCCCATCTTCTTTTCAGGCGGGCCGATTTTGAGTCCCTGCGCGTCGGTCGGGACGAGGATCATGCTCAGGGAACGCGCGCCGCCTGCGGCGTCGGTGCGAACGAGGGTGATGATGTATTCGGCGATGGATGCGTTGGTCGTCCACATCTTCGTCCCGTTGATGACCCACTCGTTCCCATCCTTGATCGCCCTCGTGGTCACGCCTCGCAAATCGGACCCCGCGCCGGGTTCCGTCAAGGCCAGCGCGCCGAGTTTACCTTTGCCGCCCGCCACCCGCGCCAGCCATTTTTTCTTTAGTTCCTCCGAACCGTACAGGACGATGGGGGTTGTGCCGAGGCCGTTGTGCGCCGCGATGGCGAGGGCTGTCGAACCGCAGCCCCAGCCGATTTCCTCGATGGCAATCGCCGCGCTGACCGCGTCTACTCCCGCGCCGCCGTAGGCTTCGGGGATGTTCAAGCCGAGCAGGCCGAGCGGGCCCATCTTGCGGACGGCGTCCCAATTGAATTCGTTTTTCTCATCCACCTCGCGTGCTTTCGGGCGCACTTCCTTTTCGACGAATTCGTGTACACTCTTGCGCCACAGGCGCTGTTCCTCGGTCAGGTCGAAATTCATGGCTCCTCCTCATCAAAATAAGACAGTCACTGCAAGGTGACTGTCATTCGTTGGAATCCTCACTGCCTTTCTCGGTGTCGGCCTCATATGTTTTCAGCAGTTTGTGTGCTTCGCGGGCCTTCTCCTTCGGCACAAAAATCTGCACGCGTCCCAGCCCGTCTGTGATTACGGGAATGACGTGGTGTCCCACTGCCTCCTGGAACAATTCGGTCGGAATTCCCTGCGCCTCGAGATAACTTTGAATCAGGTTTGCATCCAACCGACCCTGCACCTCGACCAGCAGTTCCCATTTCAATTCATCCATCACAGCCTCCAGCAAACAATGAACAAAATCGTCCAGATCGAACTGACGACCAACTGGCGAATGCCGATGCGCGTCGGCTTCCAGCCGATGGCGGGGTTGTTAATGCCCCAAAGGGTCTCGAACCATTGAAGCGCGAAGGGGACGAAGATCAAGCCCGGAATCCAGCCAAGCCAACTGAGGAAGAAGGACACGTACAAATTGAAGGACGTATACAGCAGGGCGCGGCGTCCCATCCTCCAGTGCTCGCTTCTTTCCTGGCCCCTGGCTTGTTTCGCCGATTCGCCCTTCGGCTTCACTTCGCTGCGCTTCATTTCGCTCAGGGCGGGGTATCGTTCCCGTTGCTCGAGCCGCAAATACGCGTAGACGATACTTCCTGCACTCTGCAACCAGGTGAGCAACCACAGCCACCAGCCCATCGGGTCGTAGCGGCCAAGTCCCACCCAGAGCGCGGCGGGAGCGGTCAGTGCCAGCACGCCCGTTGCCAGAACCTCTACGCCTGCCTGCCTGCGCTCCTCGCGGCGGCTGACCAGCCAGAGATGCCAGAGAAAGATTGGCACGCCCGGCGCGGCCAGCCATAGAACGAACGCAAATCCATTGGCGATCAGTGCCCCTAGCGCGGCGAGGATGACAAGACCGTAGATGACGACCCAGAAGCGCGCCGCGGGTAGGTCCGTGCGCGGACGGCGGCCCGAGTACGCCTTGACCGCGATGGTCACCGGCTGGCGGAGGAGAAATGCCGCCATCGCCGCGACGACCAATGCCAGCGATGACGGCGTGAACGTCCCACCCGCGAAGAGACCGATCAGCAAAGGGCTGATAATAAACACCCACGAGCCGTGATCCTGTGGAATGGCGATTTGTTTGCGGAAGAGGGATTTCATTGACGCGATTATAACGCTGGTGGTTTACGCTCGAGATATGCCCGCGGGTTTTAGTGCCATCCCCCCGTTTTCTGACGATTGCGGACCGCGTCCTGCAAAGCGGACAGCATCTCGACGTAGGCCTCTTTGTCGGCGGGGTTTTCGTTGGTCGCCTTTTCTTCGAGCAGTGCCAGCAAATGGACCATCCAGGCAAGCCAGGTACGCGGGTTGCCTTGTGTCCCCGAAATCGTTTTGGCGGCTTCGCTCAGGACATCGCGGATTTCATCTTCTTTGCTCATTTGAGGCGCTCCTGGTTGATCGTTCGGTATTTTTATTGTATCACTTCCCTTTGTCTGCACGGCAAGATTCCGATCGTATTTTCATGAAATGACATGTGCGAAACCAAACAGGGCTGGCGGCGTATATCCTTTCGGTGGAGCGACCACCCATAGTTAATGCCCAAAAGGAGAACATAATGACTGCTGAAACAACCGCCCCCAGACCGGAACCCAGGACCAGGAAGGTGATTTATAACAACGCTTCTGCACCCGTGTATGGATTTGGCTTGATCGGGGCATGGGTCTATTACCTCAGCACGGCAACCTCATTTTGGATGGGTGTGCTGGGAATCCTCAAGGGCATCGTCTGGCCCGCGTTGCTGGTCTATGAAGCGTTGAAATACTTGACTATGTAGCCCCTCCCGGCCTCCCCCCTTTCAAAAAGCAGAAATGGGGGAGGCGTGTGAGACGCAGGGTTACGTATTTTCGAGCACCGGCGCCGATGATGTTTCTTTCTCCGCCTGAAAGGCGCGATAGAGACCCGCACCAATCAGAACGGCCTGCAAAAAGAATAAGACGCTGGTCCACTTGACCAGTTGCCAGTCGTAAGGCTGATTTGGTTTCCAGACCGCGACCGTCAACCAGGCCGCGGCGCCGGCCAGGGTCACGCCGATTGTCGGCCAGACCAGGATGGGTTTCCAGAACGAATCGGTTTTCCTGAGTCTCAGCCACGTCTCAATGACCAGGGTGGTCATCAAGGCGAGGGAGACAGTAACCAGTCCTCGATTTCGCATCGGCTGCACTTCTTCCCAGGGACCACCGCGCCCACCCCCATATATTGTCACAGACATTGCGGGTGTGATGACGAACCAGACGAACAGGAACGCCAGGGCGAACACGCCTGCGAGAATCCACGCGTGGCGTGAATTGCCTGACTCCGGGATCATCCAGAAGGATATGCCGATCAAGGCATATCCCAGCACGTAAAGATACTGGGCGGAGTTGGGAGACTCGACCAATTGAATACCAACCGCCCTTGTCTGTGCGTAACTGAAGCAGATTAGCGTCCATCCGAGTGAGAACCAAATCCAGAAGGTTTTATTCTTCCCGGCTTTGACTGTTTTGAACCAGAGGCCTCCTGCGAGAATGACCGCCGCGCTCGTCGCCAGGCCGGGCCAACTCAGGAGGCTGAAAACCGGAATGTCGAAATAGAACGGGGGGAATTCGAGTCTGGGCAGGTTCCCATGCGCGGCCTCAGTCGTAAAAACTGAAATCGCGACAATGACAACACCTGTGAGCAGGATTTCCAGGACCATAGTCAGCCAGATCGAGCACGATTTTCCGAACTCAACCGAATACACAGCCTGGATCACCCATACGTCAGCCAACACAGAGAGGATCACGAGCGGGATCGCTAGTAGGAGGGTCACCAATGGCGTCAGGACGGTGGAAATGCCCGCGACGATCGCCGAAAGGATTCCCTGAACGATGATTTGCAGAATGGTTGCCAGGATGGCTGAGCCGAATGGCTGGCGCACTTTCGACATTCTGGCCGCGGCGTGCAGATAGATGGCTGGTAACAGGAATAGCACAAAGAAGGCTAGAAAGCCGCCCACGCCTATCGCAAGGATTGAGTCCATGACTGCCCTCCGTCGTTGGGTTTCGATGCCCAGGTTCGTTTCTGGGAAATGCCTACTCCGCCACTATACCGAAAAGGAGGGTTGCGCGGAAGTGAGTTTTGTCACCCACTCCACTGTATACTGCAACTCAATTGGCGGCGCGGCCCTGCACTACAAAGGAGGCGTCACGAAGTAACGGTGGGCGTGCGGCCCATGAAAATGCCCCGTTTCAGAGTGAGACTTGAGTTAGGCGCGGGAGAGACTCAGATAAACCGTCCCGCTGCGCGTGCTGTAGCCTGCCCAGACAACCGTGCCGTTCACGCGGTATTCGTCGAGCATCACCGAGCGTCCGTCTTCCCCGCTTTGTTCCACGTAACTGGTTTTACCGGCCGGTAAGCTGGTCACCTTGACCTGCTTGTCGCTGGCGTTGCCTGTGCGGACAAAATTTTCCACAACCCGAAGGATGATCGTTTTTTCTTCTGAGCGCATGCTGTTTTCCTCAATTCATTTTATTCGATAACAGCCGGTATAATTCCACCTCGGCCTCGCGTGGAGTAATGGAAAGGATGAAGCTCCATTCTCCGATCAACGCTCTCTGCGCGCGATTCATCAGGGTGTTATCGTATTCACTCCAGTAACGCGAGCGCCGATAGGCAGCAAGTTCTCGGATCACTCTGCAAAGCGATTCTGCCCCGCCATCTTTCAACATCTCCAGCAGGTGGAGATTGCGCTGACGGCGGTCGTCGGGGAGTCCTTCGGCGGGACCAGACAGAATGGAGAACAATTCCCTGAAACCGTCTTCGCTGGTCGGAAGTCGCAGGCGTCTCTTCAGGTTTTCATCGGCGGGGACCCAGATGGTGAGATCGGCCACCTGGACCATATAGTAAAGGGTGGGCCTGTCGTTGAAGGCCCGCTCCTCGATGGCCAGCACCTGGCCCAGTCCATAGGTGCAATGCACAACCCTGTCGCCTATCTGGAAGTCCATCCATGCCTCCTTGCTTTGGAAAAGAAAAACGCCAGTCTCGCAAAAAGACTGGCGCTGAACCCGTCAGTTTCGGGATGTAGATGGATTATATCACCGAATTGCAAGCCACCCTTGCGCGGGTCTTCTCCCTCGCAGGGACTTGACCCACATAAGGAAAACCATCCACGAATGCACGAATATCGTGCCATCCATTCGAGCATTCGTGAAAGGTTTTATTCGTGGACGGTTTCACGTCACAACTCTCCCTTGAACGCCCTCCCGAGGTCGCAGCACGGACGGCATCAGTATCCGCCTACGGCGCGACTCCTCAGATATGCAACAACCAGTGGCTTCTGTAAGTATGAATCCCTGCTTTACAGGATAAGCATATAGGAAAACCCCCGTTTGGACAAGACCTCTAAAGTCCCATCGCCTCGAGGGTTAATTCAATTTCGCTTTTACGCGGCTATTTTGGCCGCGATTCCCTTTTCCACGCAGCTAAAAACTCTAGTAGGATGGAATTGTTCTTCACGCGATTGTAAAACAGGAAACTGTTGCGGAAAAGCAGGGCGACGATGAAGAATCCGATTCCGAAAATGACCGTCACCCAGATACCCAGCGGGGCATAGACGCCCGATGCGGGCTGGACCGAGGCGCCGCCGACGAACAACGTGGAGAGCAGGGTCAACGAGAGAAACAGGAACGCGACCATCGAGCCTTTCTGGAATCCCTCCAGTGCCATGAGCACGTCGCGCTCGTTCGAGCCGCCGCTGACGACCAGGTAACTGTCCGCCAGTTGGTAGCGTTCGAGCGCTCGCTTGGCTTTATCCGTCGTCATGGTAAGACCGTAGGCCTCCTCGATGCCTTTGTCCACGCTCGCCAGCAGTTCAGGCGAGATGCGTCCGCCGCGGTCTAAGAACAGTTTCCAGAACCTGTCCTTGAGCAGGGAGCCAATGCGATGGCTGATGTGGCCGAGGAAGTACGAAGTGATGATGTGCACATAGATCAAACTGCCGATGGACGACAGAGCCAGCAGGTCCGTTTTCAGGAAGGAGGCCTCGATGATCGAACCCGCCATCACCAAAACGAAGCCTGGAAAAAGATAACCCAGGAAATCGTAGAGTGTCAGCCCCAGTTTTTCGAGACTCATTATTGCCTCTCAGTTGTAACCTTGGCCTCTGGTTCACACATGATAAGCGTCCGCCTCAAATTCGTTGAACCAATGTATAGAGCGCCCCACGCGATATACGGCACGCCCGTCAAAGGTGAATGTGCGTAATCGTGGGTGGGTCAGGTCGACGAGAAGTTTATTGAACAGCTTTTCTTTCATGCAGACCTTTACCCAGAAGCCATTGACGCTTCTCACTTCAACGCAGTTACGGTTATAAGTGTGCGCCTTGTCAACTACGCCAACGATGCTCTCGTCTTCTCCAAACACTTTTTCCCCTTTGGAGTAGGCTGGTTCCAGCCCTACGCGACTCACCAAGTCTTGAATCTCGTTATAAAGTCGCACTGCCAGTTCGTCAACCCGCCGCTCTTCGGCTTTCGAACTGCCCATTTTTAGTTTTTTCAATCGCCCTGCAATTCCGCGATATGCGTAAAGCCCCATTGCCTTACCTGTCATCAGAATAAGTCCGCTTAGCAAGCTGGCAGGCAAGGGTGTGAGAACTTCATGCACCATCCAGTCCAGGTTAATAAGATCTGAACCCGGCTTTCTCTCTGCTATTTGTAATGCCAGCTTACGACGAAGATCCCTGGGAACAGTTGCATGGCGGAAATGGCGACCAGCACTGATTAGATAGGCTTTGTGAACGACCCGTTGCAGGGCTATCAATGACTCCCCTAAATCCAGTATCGATGTGCTGTTCCTTTCCAAGTCCGGTCCCACAAACCGAATGCTCAGTGGAAATTTCTTTTTGGACATAGAACCCTCCCGTGTCTATGGAAAAAACGAACCCTCTATGAATAGTGTATAGAGTCTGAAGGACAAAGTCAAGTGCGAATCTGAAATAAGTTTGACCATACACCTCAAAATTATCACAGCAAGGGGTCCAACTCCACGGGGAACAAAAAGGCCTCGCGGCATCAACTCCGCAAGGCCTTCTATTCATCTTTTACTGACGAGCGTCACCGATCTGCTGTCAACTAACCACTACCCGCACCCTCCGCCGCTCTTATCGCGTTTCAGTTCGAGTTTGATCTTGGGCGTGAATTCGATCTTCCATTCCCTCAGTGGGCTGGGGCTGGCACATTCGTAACGGTCGCCGAACGCAGCCGGGAAGAGATAAGCCAGCAGGTCGTTGCCGGGGGAGGCAATCGGCTGGATTTCGGGATCGGTCTCGCCGAAGGTGGCGATCCAGTTGTTGATGCCGCCCTCCAGAATGTACGCGTTCGGCACGCTCTCGGCCACGAGGATCTTCCACGCCTCGGTGGCGGCGGCCTCATCGTTGCTGACCACCACGTACACCGTGTTCAGCGCCTGCTGTTCGAGCAGGGTCGGGACGTAGGCGGGCACGTCTGCCAGCGGGACATTGATCGCACCCTGGATGTGGAACAGGTTGAAGTCCGATTCGGGGCGGACATCGAGGATGACGGTCCGCAGGCGGTCGTCCGCCATCGTGGCGAGCAGTTCGCCCGGATGGACTTGCACCGAACGGGACGCCAGCGCTTCTTCCTTGACCTCGGAGATGCGCGCCCATTTCTCGGCCGTGGTCGGCGTCCCGATGAGAACGACCGCGAAGGCCGCGGCGGCCAGAAGTCCCGCGCCCGCGAGGCGGATCCTGGGTTCCTTCGTCAAATCCTTTTTTCCGAAGATGCGCTCCAGCTGTTCCGCGCCCCAGAACATGAACAGGGCCATGAACACGATCAGCAGGACGACCACCCCGATGGGCAGGCCGAAGACCTGGTCGAGGGTGACGCGGCCGTAATAGCCCGCGGTGTTGTACCACTGGTCGAAATACTTCTGGGTTTCGCCGAACAGGAATGCGCCGAAGAATCCGCCAAACATAAAGAACATGCCGTCTATTTTGCCGGTGGAGGCGGAGGCCAGCGATGTGGTGGGACAGAACCCGCCGATGATGAAGCCGACGCCCATGATCAACCCGCCGAGAATGCCCGAGGCCAGATAGGTGGGGTTAACCCACACCAGGTTGAAATTCAAGATGCCCAGGCTGACCGCGCCGAATAACAGCACCATGGCCGTGACGATGGCTGTGAACATCACCTTGAGCACGGTCATTTCGGTGAAATAGAATTGCGCCGCGAGTTTGCGCGAGTCGCCGAAGCCGGACATTTCGAGCGTGAAGCCGAAGGCAAAGCCGATCAGGCCGAAGACTACGTACGTCCACGGGTTCTGCGCGCTGACGGCTACGAATTCAGGGAGTGGGAATTGCATATTTTTATCCTCCCCCCTCTCCTTTAGGAGAGGGGCTGGGGGTGCGGTCTAGAGCCAAAGTTTCCTGACAAAATACGCCAGCGCGTACGCGCCGCCGAAAATGGCGAACATGATCGCCCATGAGCCGGCCGCGAGGGTCGTGCCGCCGGTGAGGGCCTGCCCCGACGTACAGCCGCGCGCCATGCGCGCCCCGTACAGGAAGATCGTCCCGCCGAGGAAGGCCATCAGCCAGCGCGTGCGGTTGGAGATATTCGGGCCCTTCGTCGTCTCGAGTTTGATGCGCCCGCCGATCAGCCCGGAGACGAATCCACCCGCCAGCGCGCCGAAGAAGACTGGCACGATCCAGTCGTCGAAGGGATTCTTGTCGCCGCCCGCCAGTTTGAGCAGGTAGGGCGTACGGTCCACATGCTGCGGTGCAATCTGATCTTCGATGGCGGTGACGATGCGGCTGGTGGCGCCCGAAGAACCGAGGCCGTTGCCCGTCAGGAACAGTGCCAGGAACAGCACGATGCCCAGCACCATCCCGCCGAAATACGGGTGGACATAAGGTTTTGCCGTGCGAGGGAACAATCCTTTTTTCGCGGGGGTGGCAGTTGTCATAAAATTCTCCTTCGCTATTCCTCTCTCCCCGCTTCGTCTTCGCTGGCGCTCCGCTCAGCGCGAAGGGGGGAGGGGCAGGGGTTGAGACTCAACTCGCTTCTCCGTGCACTTCCATATCTTCCCAGCCGGTCACCATGGCCTGGATGGCATCCAGCGGTTTGATGCCCGCCGTGGTCGTCAGGTACACATGACCGACGACGAAGGATGCGAACAGCCACGCCGTCAGGGTGTGCATTGGGGCGAGGAAGGGCAATCCGCCGAACCAGTTCTGGATGGCGGGGATTTTCTGGACCATCCACATCATCATGCCGGTCAATCCCTGCAGGGGGAGCAGGACGCCCAGCAGGCCAAGGTAGGTGATCTTTTGCAAGGGATTGAATTTACGTTCCTTGCTTTTGAGGAACGGGTGTGGTTCGCGGCGGAAGATTCCTTGGATGTAGTATTTGGCCTGCGCGATCATCTGGTCAATGAAACCGTAGGGGTGCGGGATGTATTGCTGGATCTCGCCGCTAATGACATGCCACAGGATCGAGATCAGCGCGTTGATCGCCAGCAGGGATGCCAGCACGTTGTGAACGACGACGATGTGGCGGAACGAGAAGGCGCTGAACATGTCGGGACGGTGGATGACAAGCCCCGTGAGCAGGAGGACGACGATGGCGATGGTTTGGAGCCAGTGCCAGAAGCGCTCGTAGACCTCGTACATATAGA
>DAOTXP010000012.1:0-19880 GCA_034435275.1 Anaerolineales bacterium
CATTGTTGACGCGTTCCGTGCCTGCCTCCTCTTCCTTCCACATCTGCGCCCCGCCCGCGCCGCAGCAGAAGGATTTGGCCGCATGGCGCGGCATCTCGATGGTCAACGCGCCTGCGCTTTTCAGCGTTGCGCGTGGTGCCTCGAAGATTTTATTATGGCGTCCGAGATAACATGGATCATGGAATGTAACTTTATACTGATCACTGTTCACTGATAACTGTATCTTCCCCGCCCCAACCAACTCATTGATGAACTGCGTGTGATGGATGACCTCATAATTTCCGCCAAAGGCGGGGTACTCGTTCTTGAGCGTATGCAGACAATGCGGGCAGGTCATCACGATTCTCATTCGTCGGGCAGACGTCAGGCCTGCCCCTACGGAATTCAAAATTTCAACATTCTGCGTCGCCAGTCCGAAGAAAATATCTTCGCGTCCCGCGCGTCTTGCAGAATCGCCCGTGCAGGCTTCGTTTTTACCCAGCACCGCGTAATTGACCCCCGCCGCGTTCAAAATCTTCGCGAAGGCCTGCGCGGTCTTTTGGGCGCGCACATCGGTCGCGGGCGCGCATCCCACCCACCACAAAATTTCGGGTTCCGCATTTTGTTCAATCGTCGGCACGTTGAGTCCTTCGGCCCATTTCATGCGATCCTGCTGGCTCACATTCCACGGGTTCATGTTGCGTTCCATCCCTTTGAACGCGGTCTCCAACTGCTTCGGGAAATTGCTTTCCATCATCGAAAGGTTGCGGCGGATGTCGAGAATATCGCGCATCGGTTCGTTGCCGACGGGGCAAATGTCAACGCACGCGCCGCACGACGTACACGCCCACACCGCTTCTTCCTGGATCAACGTCTTCAATTCAACATCGGTCGCGCCGCCGTAATTCAAGTGGTAGCGTTTGTTGATTTCCAGCGCGGCAGGCGAAAGCAATTTGCCCGTGTTATACGCAGGACAGACCTCCTGACAGCGGAAGCACATGATACAGGCGTAACTGTCCATGATCTGTTCCCAGCCCAGGTCCTTCATCTTTGCCGCGCCGAATTGTTCAATCGAAGTATCGTCCAGGTTGATGTAACTCAACTGCCCGATGGACTTTCGTTCAGGCTTCAACGCGAAATTGATCGGCGCAAAGAACAGGTGAATATGTTTGGAATAGGGGAAATACGGAAGGAACGCGACCACCGCGCCGATGGACAGCCAGAACGCGATTCTCTCCCCGATGATCAGGGCATTCGCATCCCACGCGGACCACAGGCCTGCCACCGCGGAAATGGTCGGCTGCCAGCTGTCAGGGACTCCCGTCCCCGCCACGAAGAAGGATTCCCCGAACAGGCGCGCCGTGTTGTGCGTGAAGATGAACAACGCGACGATGGCTGAATCGCGCATGATGCCGAAACGCGCTTTGGGATGCAGAAGAGTCGTCTCACGCGTGGACAGGGCCGCGGGTCGAAGGATGAAGCGGCGGATCTCCATGGCGATGATGCCGACGAGAATCGCCACGTTGGCCACGTCCGCGAGGCCGCGATACAAATCCCCGAACAGCCCCAGATGTTCGAGTAATTTGTAACTGGTAAATGCGTAGATCAGATCCGCGAGATTGATGAGCAGGAAGGATAGAAACCCCCAGCCGATGAGCGCGTGCAAAATCGAAGGCCACAGACGGAAACGAAAAACGGACTGGAAGAGACCGACCTTGAGGAGGAGTTCTCCAATCCGTTTCCAAATGAGCGACCAGTTGATCCTGCCCTGTCCGCTGGCGATGTGGTTTGCGATGCGCCGAACGCCGCGCCAGGTGTAGTAGAGCGAGGCGAGCGTCGCGATGACAAAGAGGACTTTCTCGATGGGTGAGAGCATGGTTCCTCCGATGACCGTAGAGACGAGTTGTCGACTCGCCCCAAAGTGTAGCATGATTTAACTAATCGTGGCAAAATTCACCAGACTGTCCCAGATTTCCGTGTTCAATTTCCCGCGCTGTTCTTTGGCAAAATTCCAGAACAGGCTTTGCGCGCGCGTAAAGGGATAATTTACATGCCGCCCGATATACACGGTGCGATGCAATTCGAGCCCCTCCAGTTCCACTTTCTTCACGCGGCCAAAGGCCAGTCCGCGTGCCGCCACCATCTCAGAGACAAAGGCAATGCCCACGCCGCGCTCCACTGCCATTTCGATGGCCTCGGGGTTGCCCAATTCCATCACGATGTTCAACATATCGGGCGTGATGCCGTAGCTCTTTAGGGCTTCCATCACCGTTTCGCATGTGCCTGACATTTCCTCGCGCATGATAATTTTCTGCTCCAGCAGGTCGTCGGGGGTGGCGCGTCCGTATTCCGCCCAGGGATGATCGGATGGCACAATCAGGTAGATGCGGTCGTCGAACAATGGAATGCATTCCAGGTCGCGGTGCTCGAAGCGCTTGCTGGCCACGCCAAAGGGAATCGTCTGGTTGAGCAGGCGTTCATAAACCCCCTCGCGTCCCATGATTTTGACGCGCGGATGAACAGCGGGATAGCACTGTTGAAACACAGAGAGCAGGGCGGGCATGAGATATTTCCCCGCCGAGGTGGAACAACCGATGAGCAATTCCCCGCCGATCTGGTTATTGACTTCGTGCAGGCTGTCCTCCAGCAGGCGGGCGGAGCGCAGTACCTCCCGCACCATCGGCAGGATGGCTTCGCCCGCCTCGCTCAGGACGATGGAACGCCCGCGCCTCAGGAAGAGTTCCACGTTGTAGGCGCGCTCCATTGCCTGGATGTTCTGGCTGACCGCCGACTGGGACATGTGCAGACGTTCCGCGGCGCGGCTGAAGTTCTTCTCCTCGGCCGCGGTCAGGAATACGCGCAGGGTGGATAGTTCGACCATTTTCTCTCGCCTCGCAGATAAGCCGTTGTGATAAGAATTTGCCATAAGCATAAGTCCTTGTGTTGCCTGCGGCTAGTGATAATCGTCAATGATTTCATGTGATTGGGTGGGGAAATTTCCCCAGAAGAAAACCGCCCGCGAAGGAGTCCTCGCGGGCGATCTTGTTTTACTGCGTCATTTCGAGACGGAATGCTGTTACTTCGCCACCGGCAATTGGGCGGCGATCCAGCCGTTCAAACCGCCGTTCAGATTGCGGACGTTAGTGTAGCCCAGGAATTGCAGGTACATCTGCGCCATCGCGCCACGGTGACCGGAGGCGCACATGACGAGGATGGGCGCGGCCTTGTCGGCGGGCAACTGCGACAGATTGGCCGGGACCTCATTGACCGGGATCAACACCGCGCCTTCGATGTGACCGTTTTCATCCCATTCCTTCTGCGAGCGGACATCCAGAATGAACGGGACGGTCCCAGCCGCAAGTTCGGTGTTGAAGTCGGGGGATTTCACCGCGCCGAATCCTTCGGGCAGGTTGCTCAGGTAGTTGTCGAGGGCGGCGAATCGGGCCGCGTCCACTTCGGGAGCGGTACCCGCTACGGGGGCGGCCGGAGCGCCGGTCTCCACCGGGAATTCGGCTTTGATCCAGCCGTTGACTCCGCCGTTCAGGTTGACCACGTCGGTGTAGCCGAGCAGGCGCAGGGCCATCATGCCCAGCGCGCCGCGATGGCCGGAAGCGCAGGTGATGACGATCTTTTGATCCTGCGCGGGAAGTTTGTCGAGATTCTTGAGCAGGTCGCGGATCGGGATGTTGATGGAGCCCGCGATGTAGCCGGCAGTTTCGATCTCGCCCGGCTCGCGCACATCTACGATGAAGACAGGCCCCTCAACAAGCATCTCGTTCAGTTTGTCGGCTTTGACGCTGTAGTAACCGGCGTCCGCAGGCAGGTTGGTGATGAACTCGCCCATCACGGCCGCCCAATCCACGTAACCGGCCACCGGCATGCCCGCGGCTTTCCAGCCGTTCAAGCCGCCGTTCAAGTTGATGACGTTTGTATAACCCATCAGGCGCATGGCCATCATAATGATGCCGCCGCGATGACCGGAGGCGCACAGCACGATGATGCGGGCGTCCTTGTCGGCCGGGACCTGGTCGAGGCTGGCGAAGAAGTCACTGAACGGAATGTTGACCGAGCCTTCGATGTAGCCGTCCTTGTCCCATTCGGCCTGGGTGCGCACGTCAATAATGGTGGGCAGAGTGCCGCTGGCAAGTTCTTCGGCAAGCGCGTCTGACTTGACAGCGTAAAATCCCTCGGGCAGGCCGGAGAGGAAGCCGTTCAGCATGTCATACAGTGCCTGGTCGGCGATGATCGGCGTGCTGATGGCCGCGGGCGCTTCGGGCATGGAGCCGGTCACAACGGGCAATTCGGCCTTCTTCCAGGCGTTCAAACCACCGTTCAGGTTGCGGACGTTGGTATAGCCCAGCAGGCGCAGGCCCGCCATGACCATGCCGCCGCGGTGACCGGAGGCGCACAGCACAACGATGGGTTCATCGAGGCCGGGCAGTTTATCCAGGTTGGCAAGCACTTCACGAACAGGAATATTAATGGAGCCTTCGATGAAGCCGTCTTTTTCCACTTCGGCAACCTCGCGCACATCCAGCAGGAACGGCGGCTTGTCCACCAATTCTTCGCTCAACGCGGCCGGTTTGACGGAGCCAAAGCCCTTGTCGGCGGGCAGGCTGGCAACGAGGTCTGTGAACAATGCTTGTGCGTCGGGACCCACCTCGACCGCAGGCGCTTCGGTTACAACAACGGGGGCTTCCGTCTCGATAACGGGCTCAGCCGCGGGCGCGCCGCAAGCGCTGAGGACCATGCTGAAGATCATCAGCAGTCCGAACAACATTGAGAACTTCTTCGACATTTTTCTTCTCCTTTTTGAATGTCTGTTTTTTATCAAGTCTTTTATTGAGACTTGTGACAGCCAGTGCAGTTTTCGTCTTTGTATTCCGCGTGATTGTCGGGGTAAATCGGCGCCTGGCGGATACCCGTCGCATGGCAGGCCGTGCACGAATTGGCGACGTGTTGTGCGTGGTCGGCAGGCATGGGCGGCGCCGCGAAGATCAATTCAAGGGAAGGCGGCAGCAGGTCCACGATGGCCGAGGCGTTGGCCGTCAGTTCCTCCGGGCGCACTTTGTCCGTGGTCAGGAAGTAGGTCGCGTCTCCGCTGTGACAGGCGTCGCACGACGCGTTCTGCGGAGTCTTGCGCTGGATGTTGTGCGGCGTGGAATAAACCCACGTGGGCAGGGCATCGAAATTCGGGAGCAGGTCTGCGCCATAGAACTGGTAACTGGTCGGGGCGATCGGAACGTGCCGCACGGGAACATAAAGATACGGACGGTCTTCGCTTGGATTCGGATTGCGACCGATGAAGAAAGTTTGATACGTGGCCTGTGTCTCAAAGAATGGCTTGCCGCTGGTGTCGCTGACCGCCACATGGCAGCCATCGCAACTCGTGTATGTGACCGAGTGACACACCTGGCACGAAAGTTTTTCGCCGTGCGCCTGGTGCATCGGATTCTCGTCACCGCCGGGCGCGGCCGTGGGATGACAGTCCACGCACTTCGGCTCCTCCGCTCCGCTCAGGCGGTGACTCGCCGCGGCCGAGGCGTCCGTCATGCCATGCAGGTCAATGCCTTCGTGGCACTTGACGCAGTTCATGCGCGCCTCGCGGAAATGCACGTCGCCGGGGATGCCCTCGTTCTTGCCGAGGAACTCATTGCCCACGCGGCTTCCGTGACAGGCGGTGCACGATCGCGTCATCGGCGGCGTCTTCTCGAACACATGCCCGCTGAACAAACCGCCGCCCACATTCTTCGGCTGGCTCACGTGACATTCGCCGCACGTGGTGTGACAGGTGGCGCAGTGATTGCCGAACATTTCCTCCAGCGCAGGGTGATTCTCCGGCACATCGCCGGCGCGCATGTTGATCGCGGTCCAGTATCCCGCCTGTGTGTTGTGCAGGGCGCCGGGATACGCCGCGACCTGTGCTTCGTGACACTCACCGCAGAACCGTTCGGGCTGGGCGCTGGGGCTGGCAATCAGCCCCTCGTGCGCGGCCGGCTTCTCGGTCGCGGTGGATACGCCTGCGTGACAATCGGTGCAGGCCTTCTTTCCATGCCCGGTGGCGGAGAATTTTTCCGCATCCACCAGAGCTTTTTCCCACGGCTCCAACGGAGCCACATCGCCCCCTCAGCCAACGCCTTTGGATTCGGATTCCGCCTCGACCACCGGCGCGGCCGTATCAATGAGACGTTGCTTATCGGTGTGACAGGCAAGGCATTCATCCACCGCCGCCTCGGTCGCGACCTCGGTGGGGGGATCCGTTTCGACAGGGGTATCCGTCCCGACGGGGAACGATGTCGTTGAGGATATGCAAGCCGCGAGAAGGAAAGTCGTCGCGGCCAACAGGTTGATGATTTTTTGTCTCACAATGCCTCGCTTTATTTGTGTGTTATTTCACAATAATATTCTATGCGATCCCCTTATAAAAACAAGTGATGGAAATAATGTGTGCTGATTAGGTTTGCTTATTGAAATTTATAAGCAGCAGATACGCGATTCCCCCAAAAAAACAAACCAGCAGAGTCTCGCTCAACTCTGCTAGTTGTGCCGCCTCCGCGGCGCATCGCCACAGACGGTCAATTCATGGCTGGATTGATATATTCCACAATTTCACAAAACCGTTGGCTGTGCTCATGGCGAGGAACTTGCCGTCCGGCGAGAAGGCCAGCGCGCCCACCTTCGGGTCGTCGGGGAAGGTGCGAATCAACGCAGCAGTATTCGTATCCCACAACTGGATCTCATTCTCTTCTCCGGGTAGAACTGCCTCCGGCGCGGTAAAGACTGCCAATAGGCCCGGTTGAAGGAGGAGAATCGAGGGGTAGGCGGCCCTAACCGGAATGACCGATCTCTGCTCTCCGCTTTCGGCATCCCAGATAATCGTCCTGCTGTTGCCGTCGTCAGTGGCAATCATCCTCCCATCCGGCGTGATCGCATGCGGGAACCCAATCGGCAGAGTGCGGACCGTCTGGCCGGTGGCCGCGTCAATTATGGTGAGTGTATCATCATCGCCTTTCAAGACCAGCAAGCCGTCAGGGGTAACGGCAATTTTCCCGTATGTATCTGCAAGCGTGGAAGTCTGCCCGCTGCTGGTATCTACCAGAATGATTCCGATCGAATCGATCGCCAGCGTTCGTCCATCGTTCGAGAAGGCGAAATCTCCAAGACCGTTATCCAATGGGATGGTATGTAACAGCTGTCCGCGCTCCAGGTCCCATATCTTGACCTCGCTCTTGAAATAGATTAGGTCCCTGCCGCTGGAGGCGAGCAGGCGTCCGTCCGGTGAAACCTTCAAGGCAGTGATCGTATCTTTGTGTGCGGTCCAGGTACGAACCGTCTCGCCTGTCGCGAGATCAAGAACCGCGATCTGCGCGTTGAAGTTCGTACCCGAATATGTGACGTTCATCCTGCGGCTGTTGGCGGCGATCAAGCGTTGACCGTCGGGCGAGAAGGCCAGCGCAGAAACGTTTTCACCGACGAAGAAAACGTCGGTGCTGTGGATGAACTCCGCCAGCCATGTGAACAATTCATTGGACGGACTGCTCCCATACCCGGGACCACTCCCCGATTTGAAGTATGTGGGGTTGGCGCCGCGAAAATTCTGCGAGGCGACCACGGTCCCGCCGGGCCACTCGACCACGCGCAGGCTCCAGATGAGGCGATAGGCTGCCTCGCCATCGCTGTAGGTTCCTGTCCTCTCCCGATTTTGCTGGATACAAAGAAGCGTCTTCGTCTCTTCCGCGGACAATGCAGTGTAAAACGGCACGAGCTCTTTATACTCCCAGGCGGAATCTTCGACGTAAAGCGTCTTGCGCAGTGTGATGAGGGGAGATGAAAAATCCTTTTTCGTCACCGGGGCCGAAAATGCCGCATCACAGAGAGCGGATGCCTCGACTTCCAGCGTCTGAGGCGAAATCGTGGGTGTGACTGTGGGCGTAGGGGTTGGAACAGGAGTGGAGGTCAGGGTGGCGGTTGGAAGTATGAGAATTATGGGAGTTGGCGAAGGCGGCTGCGAAAGCGCTGTACATGCTGAGAGAACACTCAACGAAGAAATATAGATCACCCAGAAAGGCCATCGCATTGAATACCTCCTAGTGTCATCTACCGCTAATATCGTTTACATAATCAATGGCGCCTCGACAGGCCGGGGCCAGATATTGCGAGACCGCCTCCCACGTCAACGGCTGGTTGGCATCCACTGCATCCTGCAGCGCGCTGGCGAGACATCCGCCCCCGGCGTTGTAATTGACGAGGGTGAACTTCCACATATCCTCATAAGTGATCAGTTCGCCCGGCGAGGCTTCGGTGTAATTGCGGACAACCATGCCCGCCTGTTCGCAGTTTGCCATGAGGGTATGGGCAAAGACGCCCACGCTGTATTCGGCGCGGTCCAAGTCCAGGCCGAGCGGGCAATCGGCGCAGGTGGCATCCACGCTGTTGACGAGGGCAAAGCGCAACAATTCTTGCATTTCAGATTCGATGTGTAAATAACCCTGGTCGCAGGTTTCCTGCGAGAGCACCAGCGGACAGAAGGAATTGAAGAAGGAGGAGTTCCAAAGCAGAGTGGTATCCGCCCCCTGATCGGTCAATTGGCCAAGGCCGGTATCGCCGGTCGGGCTGACGACGCCGGGCCAGAACTGGCTCTCGCGCGCGAACAGGTTCTTGAGCATCTGCGCGGGCACGCCGGTTTCCTGCGCGGTGGCCAGGATCAGGCTGTCGAAGCGGTTCTGCCATTCGTTCACGGCCGGGCGGGCTACCTCCAGGCCGCAGGAATTTATACCCGCGCCCCCGGGCAGGTATCCATTAAGCGGACAAGAACTGGCATCCACCACGCCCTGACGAATCAAGTTCTCGGCCAGGTAGGCGTAAGGCACAGTGGAAGCCAGGTCGCGGATATCGTTGGGGGTGGAGAGCCAGCCGGGCGGACCGCCGACGGGCGGGAAGACGTCCCACGTCTCGGCGCAGGAGGCCAGCGGCTGACCGGTCCACTGGCTGGAAAGCACATCCACGAACCAGGATGGGCGGTCAGGATTGTTGAAGCCTGCTTCAGTGACGCGCACCTGCGCAGTGAGTTTTATTGTACTGTCACCATAAGATGAATAGGCCCAGAATTCGAGCGAGGCGCCGTCCTCGTCCGTGGGCTGAAGCTCAACCATGCAGGTCTCTCCCTCACACTCGAAAGCTTCGCCGTTCAACTGGCCTTCGATACGCGTGATCCTCTGGTTGGCGAGCGGCTCCTGGCCGGTCAACAGAAGTTTGGGAATGGTCTCGCACACGCTGGTCGCCAGCGAGGAGACTGGATCGCAATCCTCCAGCGAAAGCCAGACCGTCGGCTCGGGCAGGGCGATGGCTACCTCTTTCTTCTCGAGGCGAGTGTCCACCAGGAAAATGTAAAGACCCTTGCAATCGTCAATCGGCTGGTCGCAGGCATCCTGTTCGATCCATTTATCCCCCACATTCTCGCCGCAGTGGATATACACTTCGTCAATCGTTGGCGGTCCTTCATGCTCGACCACCATCTGGCAGACAATTTCGTTCTTGCCGTACGTGGCCATCCACCATTCGGAGGCGGTGTAGTCCACCGTAATGGCGGTGAAGCGGTCCGGGCCGGGGGGAGGCTCGGGCGCGGCGGCGCGGACCGAGGTCGCGGAAAGAAGCGCCAGCCCCGGCAGGAGTAGCGTCAACAGACCGTAGATCCAGCGCGAGCGAATCTGCATAAGTCCCCGGAAAATTCGGAGTCCGCTACCATTATAGCGGACTCCGCACTGGTTTCCAATAGACCTTTGTGATCCTATTCTGCTCTGTTGCCATCATTTCCGGCACCGCACTGAGCGGAGACGAAGCGCAGGTGGCTGATCAACCGCCCTTCGTCTCTGCTGCGCTTCGCTCAGGGCGATGGAATGATGCATGTTTGCAACAAAGCAATCCTATTTCATCTCATCCAACTTTTCGAGCATCTCCAGATCACGTTGCAGGTTGCGGTTACGGATGGCAAAACTGGCGACGTAGATGGCCATGACGATAAAGGCGATGGCGTACCCGGCGATCATGTAGCCGGAGGTATCGGGGGTAGGTTCCTGGAAGAACATGGCGGCTCCTATTGCATGACTTTGAGTTTGAGCTGTTCGACCTTTTCCTGCATCTGGCCCATGCGGATTCGGTTCCAGAAGAAACTGATGAAGATCACAGTGAAGGCGAACAGGTTGAAGAAAAAGGCAGCGCGCATGTCGGCAGTCATGTTGAAGCCGCCCTGCGCCTCGGCGCTCTGAGAGCCGATCACGACCGGGTGGATGGTGCGGAACAGGCGGATCGCAAAGAAGGTGATGGGTGCGCTGACCGCGCCGACAAGGGTGTAGACCGCGCCGAAGCGGGCACGGCGGTCGGGGTCTTCGATGCCCTGGCGGAGCATAAAGTAGGCGATGTAGATGAGTTCGGTGACGGCGGCGGTGGTCAGGCGCGGGTCCCACGTCCACCAGGTGTTCCAGATGGGACGCGCCCAGATGGAGCCGAGCACGATGGTGATGAAGAAGAAGACGAGGCTGATCTCAACCGCGGCTACCTCGAGGATGTCCCATTTCATGTTCTTGGTGACGAGGTAGATGATGCCGGTCACGCCCGCGGCGATGAAGCCGAGCAAAGCAACCCAGGCGGTGGCAACGTGAAAATAGAACACGCGCTGGACCTGCCCCATGACGGCTTCGGTCGGCGCGAAGACCAGCGCCATGTAGGCGCCCGCGCCAAAGAGCAGGATGGCGACGACGTCGAGAATTTTGAGAGCGAGGGGTTTGGCTTGCATAAATAACTCCTTAAAGTATTGGAATCTTTCGTCCTGAGCGGAGCGAAGCGGAGACAAAGGGCTAATTTGAAAACGCGCTTCGTCTACGGTGCGTCCTTTGGCTTCGCTCAGGACACACCTCCGCTCAGCGCGATGAAGTGTGAGGTCTATTCCTCGACCACAGAATCGAACACCATAAATGCAAGAGAAATGAAAATCACATCATAGACCAGCAACAGATTCAGCGAAGGGAGGATCTCAATCATCTCGGCTCCGGAGAGGAAACCGCCGCTGGCCTTGACCGACGCCAGCAGGACCGGAATGGCGACCGGGAATAACAGAATGGGCAGGAGCACGTCACGCGTGCGCGCCTGGACGGCCATGCTCGCCAGCAGGGTCCCGACGGCAGTGTAACCAATGGAGCCGAGCAGGATGACCAACAACAAGCCGGGATTGAACAAATTGATGTTGTAAAGGAACGAGTAGACCGGCAGGACAATCGCCTCGACGATCATCATGAAAGCCAGATTACTGATGACCTTGCCAAAGTAGATCGCGGCGCGGTCAACGGGAGCGAGCAGGAGTCCGTCGAGACAGCCGCGGTCTTTTTCCACGGCCATGGAACGGTTGAGGCCGAGCGTGCCGGCAAACGCAAAGGTCGTCCACAGCACGCCAGCCGTCACGGACTGGCGCACTTTGATGTCCAGCTCGAGGGCGAAGTTGAAAATGAGGATGACTAGAATGGCAAAGACCAGCATGGCCGAGAGCAGTTCGCGCGAGCGGAACTCGGCCGCGAGGTCCTTTTGGACGACCGCGAACACAGCCCTCAGAAAGTTATTGTTGGTTGCGCGATGATCCATGCGCCCGACCGTCTTCGCCGCCATTTCAACCAGCCAAAGCCTGTTTATAAAATGCAAACAGATTCTGCTTGCCGAGGTCGGCGCGGGGGGTGGAGGCGGCGATGACGCCGCGCGAGAGGATGTCGAAGCGCGTGGCCAGCTCTTCGGCGCGCGCCAGGTCGTGGGAGGTCATGACCACCGTCCGTCCGCGCGCCGCGACCGAGCGCAGGACTTCGTCGAGCATGGCGGAAGCGTCCTGGTCGAGGCCGGTGTACGGTTCATCAAAGAGAACGACTTCGGGGTCGTGCAGGACGGCGCGGCCGATGGCGAGTCGCTGCTGCATGCCGCGCGAGAAGGTGCGGACGAGATCGCGGCGGCGGGGTTCCAACCCAACCATCTCCAGAACTTCTGAGATTCGAGACTCGCTGTTGGC
Organism: Anaerolineales bacterium; assembly: GCA_034435275.1. Taxonomy (GTDB): domain Bacteria; phylum Chloroflexota; class Anaerolineae; order Anaerolineales; family Villigracilaceae; genus JBFMCC01. The sequence continues at coordinate 12,023 of DAOTXP010000012.1, forward strand.
AATCGCATACATGCGGGCATAAAACCGCAGGTTTTCCTCGGCGGTGAGATCGCCGTACAGCAACGGCAGGTGCGAGACCACCCCCAGCCGGGCGCGGACTGCGGCGGCCTGATGAGGCAATGGATGTCCCGCCACATTCACTTCGCCCAGCGAAGGCCGCGAGAGCGAAGCCAGGATGCGCAGGAAGGTGGTCTTGCCCGCGCCGTTCGGCCCGAGCAACGCCACGAATTCGCCCTGCTCCACGCGGAAATCCACGCCGCGCAGGACGGTCTTCATGCCGAAGCGTTTGACGAGTTTCCTGACTTCAATCATGATCACTGCTTCAACCGCTCTTTTAATTCGGCGCGTTTTTGCTGATAGGCCTCGTCGGGAATCTTCCCGGCGCGGTGCAGGTCGTCGAGGGCAATGATGGCATCCAGGATGCTTTCGGTATCCTCGTACTCAACCTCGTCCTCCTTCGCCTCTTCTTCGATCTCCGCGCGGCCGCGGTCGCGGAAGAACATCCAGACGCCCGCCAGAATCAGCACGACGCCGAACGCGCCGACGCCGATCAACAGGTTTTGCTGGGAAACGCTGGTCTCACCCGCTGCGGCTGACTTGGGCTGGCCCGAAACCGTGAAGTCCAGTGTGCCGCCGCCCGGAATATTGACAAACTCATAGACTTGGTAGATCGTCCCATTGCCAATATCCTGCTGGCCCGCGTCCACCAATCCCTCTCCCTTGACCTTCACACCCAGCGGAACCAACAGCGAACCGGAAGGAACATCCAGCGCGAACGGCAGGCTGATATCCGCCTTTTTCTCATACGGCATTTCGAACCCGGCCACCAATCCATAGGCCAGGTCGGAGGGCGGCAGGGCAAACGCGTCGCTCCCGGCGGCCACGGGCTGTGCCTGCCCCTGCTGGGCATCGAAGCCGAGGGATGTCATCCCCTGCGGCACGGGCGCAACGGCCATCGAATCCGTCGTCACAGACACGACAATGGAAGTCTGCGTCGTGTTCTCGATGCTCAGGAATTCGATCACTTGAAGAACGCCATCCGAAATCTCGATGAACGCATGACCCTGAACCACCGTCAGCGCGGAGAGGTCGGCGGAGGATTCATAGATGGTCAACTCCGGCAGGGCCGCCTCAGTCATGCCTTCGGCCAGGACGACAAGTTCGGTCTGGTAAACAATGCCGCCGTAATCCGTCTCGGCCAGCAGGATGCGGCCGTTCGGCAGGTCAATTCCCTCGAACGCGTACGAGCCGTCCGAGGCGACTTCCATCGTTTGATTCAACGTCTCCTGCGGACCGCTGGCGTCGCTGGCGTGATCGAAGCCGCGCAGGGTGACGGTTAAACCAGGCGGGATCGCCCCTCCCCCGGCGAGGACGACCGTCCCGCGCACGGGGCCGATTCCGAGCACCGGCGTTTCGGCCGGGACTTCGGTCTGGGGTGTCCCCTCAACCGTGCCCTCGGCTGACGGAGTCGCCGCGGCCTCGCCGGTGGGAGTCGCCTCGGGCGGGACGGGGGTCCCGGTCGCGGCGACCGGCTGCGGGGTCGGTGCCGACGCGGCGAAAGTCAGCGAACGAAGATACGCGGCCAGCGCCCAGCGTTCGTCTTCAAGCAAATGATCGAAGGCGGGCATCTTGTCGCCCTTGCCGGTGGTGATGTTGTCGAACAGGCTGAGTTCGGAGAGCGCGGCCATTTTGGCTTGGTCGCCGAAGTCGGAGGTCTGGTGGCATTTGGCGCAGTTGGCTTCGAAAAGCGTCTGGCCCTGGACGATCTCGCCGGGGTCGGTGTGCAGGGTCAACGCGTAGGCCACCACGTCCCAGCGTTCCTGCTCGGTGAGGCTCAAGAAGGGCGGCATGAATTTTTCGATGTTGCCCCGGGTAACGACTGTGTACCAGGCAGAGGGATCGGCTACGCGGGCAAAGGCGGGCAGGCCGAGTGGAGCCACGACGATACCCTGAGACTCAAGTTGAAGACCCTGTTCGCCGTCGCCCATCCCGGCCGCGCCGTGGCAGGGCAGGCACTTCTCGCCGTAGATCACCGCCCCGTTCTGCACGTCGGGCGGCTGGAGCGGGAAGAGAGGGCCCAGCGTGGGCGGCGCGGTCGGCGACACGTAATTGGGCGGCGGGGTAATGTCCTCTGCCAGCGTGAAATTGCAGGCGGCGAGGACGAGAGCGAAGACGGCGAGAAAAAGAAGAGTGCGATATCTCATCAATGAGTCCTTTGGAGCGTAAAACGTAAATGCGTTTGGCTTTACGTTTTTTGTGTTATCGAATGGCTTTCCCGCAATGCGGACAGAAACGGTCCGAGGCCAGCACGGGCTTGCCGCATTTCGGGCAGAACCCGCCCGATTTGCCTCTGCGCGCCTTGCGGCGGGCGGCGATGAGGGCTTCGATGTCGTCATCCGCCAGTGCGGGCGCGGGCTGCGCGGAGGCGTCGGCGCGGCGGGCGGCCACGGCCGATTCGACGCGGTCTTCGGCGCTCATCCCCTCATCCCCGGCACCTCCCACCGCTTCGTCTCCGCTGGCACTCCGCTCAGCGCGGGCGGAAGAGGGGAACGCGTCGAGTTGGCGCAGAATGTCCGCGCCTTTTTGCAATAACGCGGCGCGCTGAACGGGGTAATCCTCCGCGGGAATCTTCCCCAGTGCGTGATCGAAATCCAATTCCTGCAGGGCGTTGATCACACGGTCTCGTTCAGCCATCAACGCGGAGACCTCGTGTCCCTCGCCCGTGACGCGGCGGGAACGGCCTTCCATCAGCGGCTGTCCCACAAACAAGCCCACCAGCAGGACGACCGCCAGCACCAGAAAAATTGCACCAATGTCCATGAAGTCCCCTACTCCGCCAGCAACTGGTCAATCTGGAATTGGATCTGCTCGAGCGACGTGAACGGTCCTACCTGCACGTATCGCAGGACGCCCTCGCGGTCAATGAAATAGGTTTCGGGCACGCCCGCGATGCGGAACAATTGCGAGGCCCTCGTACCCAAGTCCGGGCCGTTGGGATAGGTAATGCCGAATTTTTGCAGGTAGACGCGCGCCTCGGGTTCGGTATCCACATAGTCCGCGCCGAGGAAGACCACCTCGCCGGTCGGGGCGTAGGCCTGCCAGGCCTGCTCCAGTTCGGCAGCCTCCTGCTCGCAGGGCTTGCACCACGAAGCCCAGAAGTTAAGCACCACCACCTTGCCGCGGAATTCCGAAAGACTGACTTCGGTCTTTCCCTCGTATTCGTAACCGCTGAACAGAGGCAGGGTGAAATCGGGAATCCGGTCGCCGGGCTGGACGGTTCCCTGCTGGCGTTTGTTGAGCGTGACGCCCACCAGCAGGAGCAGTCCCAGCAGGAAGGCAAACACGGCGATCTGCGCCCAGAGCGGGACGCCGCGGCGCGCGGGGGCTTGTGTTGATTCGGTCATGAAATTCTCCAATGAGATAGCTCGAGCCGCCGTCCCCGGCAGCCAGCCTGCGCCGGGGACGGCGCAGGGAGCGTCAATATTAATTCCGTTTGCGGACTTCTTCCTCGAAGCGCGAGACGTAATCGTCGGCGGGCGCGTCCGTTTTCGGACTCTCGGCCGGCGCGGCCGCGAGGGGTCTCTTCCACGCCTGGAAGGCACGGAACAGGATGAACGCGCCGAGCACGATGATCACCGGCGGGACGATATAGGCCAGCCAGTTCAGTCCCTGGCGCGGCGGTTCGCTCAACACACGCGCACCATAGTTAAGCACAAAATAATCCTTAATCTCCTGCTCGCTCTTCCCCTGCGAGAGCATCAGGCGGATCAGGTCGCGCCACTGGGCACAGGCTTGGGTGGGACACACATCCAGCGGCGTGTTCTCGCAGACCGGGCAGTATAACTGTTTGGCAATCGCGTTGACCTCGTCATCTGTTGGCGGCTGGGTCCCCTGCGCAAAAACGGGAACATTCGCCAATCCCGCAAGAAGGAGAGCAAAAAGTAAAACATAAAGCGCAATGCGTGAATTTTTCATCGTCACTGCTCCTAATCTGCGGCGCTGGTCTGGGACGCCTGATACGAGGCGCGTGCCGTAACAGGTTCGGGGTCCTTGTCCGGCCAGGCGGCGATGAGGACGCCGAAGAAAAATACGATGGAGCCGATCCACAGCCAATTCACCAGCGGGTTGACGTAAATCTTGAAGGTCGCGCCGATGGCGGATGCGGGTTCCCAGTCCACGAGGAGAATATAAACATCGTCCTTCAATGTGGCACGCACGCCAGGGATGGTCATGTTCTGCTGCGCGTCCCAGTAGTAGTCAGTGCGCGGATGGAGTTCAGCCACAGGTTGTCCGTCTTGGTACACCTGCACAACCGCGCGAGTAACTTCACGGCCATCGGGGCCGGGGAAGCGGGCAATATCCTCATAGATCAGTTCGTAATTTTGCAGGCGAAGAGACTCGCCCACCTGAATGGTGCCCTGCGTCTCGGTCTGGAAGAGTTCGATGCCGAGGATGCCTATCGCCATCAGCATCATGCTGATGTGAATGATGTAACCGCCATAACGGCGGCGGTTGCGGCCGGTCAGGCGATAGAGCGCGGCCAGGAAACTTTCGCCCTGCGCCCTCTGGCGGGCGCGGGAGGCGCGCCAGAACTCATATAACGTGACCAGCAGGACGAGTGCAACGAGAAAAAAACCGATCAATGCGATCACGTTTTGCGTGTACGTGAAGCCGATGATTGCCGTGATGACCGTTGCCGCGACAGCCGGTTTCCAGAGAGCGCGGCCCAGCGTCTCCATGGTGGAATGTCCCCACGCGGAGAGAGGCGCGACGGCCATCAACAGCATCAACGTCGCAAAAAGAGGCGCGTTGGCGCGCTCGTAGAACGGCGGGCCGACGGTCACCTTTTGGCCGGTGGCGATTTCGGAGATGAGCGGGAAGATCACACCCCAGAAACAGACCACCAGCACGCTCATGAAGAGCAGGTTGTTGAGCAGGAAGAGCGCCTCGCGCGAGAGCAGGGACTTCATCTCGGTCTCGCCGCGCAGGCTGTCCCAGCGATGGATCAGAAGAACCACGGACGAGATGAAGGTGAGACCAATAAAGATAAAGAAGGCGGGGCCGATGGCGCTCTGGGCGAAGGCATGCACCGAAGACAGCACCCCGGAACGGGTCAGGAAGGTACCGAAGACGACCAGCGCATAGGTCATGATGATCAGCAGCATGTTCCAGTGTTTGAGCAGGCCGCGCTTCTCCTGGATCATGACCGAGTGCAGAAAGGCCGTGCCGGTCAGCCAGGGCATGAAGGCCGCGATCTCCACCGGGTCCCAGCCCCAGTAGCCGCCCCAGCCGAGCACATCGTACGCCCAGCGTCCGCCCAGCACCAGGCCAAACGAGAGGAACAGCCAGGCCCACAAAGTCCAGCGGCGGGTGATGCGGATCCAGCGGTCGTCCGTGCGGCCGGTGATCAGCGCCGCCATGGCAAAGGCGTAGGGAATGACAAATGAAACGAAACCGAGATACAGCATCGGCGGGTGGATGATCATACCCGGGTGGCGAAGCAGCGGATTCAGGCCGCGGCCATCCTGTGGAGCGAATAAAACCGAATTGGCCGGTTGGAACGTGTATGCGGCAATGTTCCCATCCAGCGTTTGGAAAAGGCGCGCAAAGGGATTCTCGAAAAAGATGTTCAGCCCGAGGAAAAAGGCGAGTGTGACATTAGCAACGACGATCACCCACGGCAGGAACTCGCGGTCGCGGTTCCATTTGCGGAGTGTGACCAGCGAAGTGAACGCGGACAACAGCCACGACCAGAACAACAGGGAACCAGCCTGTCCGCCCCACCAGGCCGTGACCTTGAGATATGCAGGCATCGAACGGCTAGTCACTTCATAAACGAACTGCACTTCAAAGTGATTATTTACCAGCAGGTAAATGAGAGCAAGCGCCGAAACGCTCAATAGCGGCCAGGTCAACAGCATGGCGCGCCGCGCGCTCTCCACCATCACGGAAGATTTCGTGACCGCGCCATGGATGGCTGCGCCCACGCTGTACAGCGCCAGCGCGAACGTCACCACTAAGATTCCATAACCGAATTCTGCGAGCATGTGATTCTCCTTGCAAATTAAAACCCTAAAAGCGTTTATAACTTTTAGGGTTTCTGGCAGTTACTATCCTGCCTGTTCAGGCACAGCCTCTTCATATTTGGTTGGGCATTTGAGCAGGAGTTCCTCCGCGTAGAAGATTCCATCCGCGCCCAGATGACCGGTCATAATGGCCTGCGCCTCGTGGCGAAGAAGATCGGGCCTCGGTCCAACATACACAACCTGGATGCGGGAGCGGGTCGGGTCTTCGACGGCTTGATGCAACACTTCGGCCAGTCCGCCCTGGGCCTCGATATCCGCGTTATCACCGGGAACATGGACGACGGTAAATGTCAGCGTAAGCGTTTGCGGATCATATGAGATCGAATCACCCAACACCGCGCCGGAGAGACGCAGGTTCTTGTCTATTACACTGCTCCCCTTGGTTTTGATCTCGTCAACCGTCATGAAATATTCCGCGCTGGCCTGCGTGGACGAGGCGATCAAATAGACGACTGCCGCCAGAATGAGCAAACCGCCAAGGATGAATTTCGCGCGACCCATGAAACACCTCCGGAATAATGATAAATTTGGAGAAACAATGTAATTTTACATGTGGAGATTAATCCCGCGTGAGAAATGACGCGGACGGATGTCACGAATTTCCCCCGAATTTATCCCAATTGCCTTGTGATCAATGCTATGCAGTGATCAAGCCACTGCGAATGGCAAACCGCACCAGTTCCGTGCGCGAGTGCATATTCAACTTGTGCATGATGCGCTCGCGGTGACGCGCGATCGTCTTTGGGCTGAGGCCGAGGCGTTCGCCGATCTGATGGTTGTTCAATCCCTCCCCCACGAGTTCCAGCACCTGGCGCTCCCGTTCGCTGAGAATCTCCAGGCCAACGATTCCATTGCCTTCCTCTTCCAAGGATTCGTGAGGCGCCTGCCGCGCCAACCGCTGGTAATCTTCCAGAAGCCAGCGCGCCAGCACCGGCTGTAAGTAGACCTGTCCCGCGGCAACCGCGCGGATAGCGGCCACCAGTTCTTCTGCACCGACCTGCTTGGTGATGTAGCCCGACGCGCCCGCCGCCAGCATTTCCATGAACGATTCCTTGTCTTCATGGACGGTCAACGCGAGGATGAGACAGTCCGGGCAGACGGCCTTCAAACGCCGCGTGGCTTCCACCCCGCCCATGTCAGGCATGGATATATCCATCACGATTACATTGGGACATTGTTCCATCGTCCGCGCAATTGCTTCCCCCCCGTTGCACGCTTCGGCAATGACCTTGAAATCCGCCTGCGATTCCAGATAAGCGCGCAAACCCGTACGCACCACATCGTGATCGTCAACCAGAATCAACGTGATAGGATCCATGCCGACCTCCTATCCACTGCCAGCCAGACCAGACAATCTTTCCGTCAATTTCATTGTATCTCCCGGTTGGCGCAAAAAACAATGGCGCGCGTCATCCTCTTTTGTGACAATTGTCACATATATTGGGCTGGCTGACCTACCCCCTGCATGCGCCACTTTCCTTGCAACAGGCGATTTCCCGCCTGTTCACAGCGAAATCGTGTCGTAAATCCCCTAAGAAAGTAGTGGGAAACTACCCTGGTAATGCGCCGTTTTGCCCAATGCTTTTGTGTATAATGGACGACATTATCCGCACGACAGGAGCGTTGTCGCATGAGACGAACCCCGATCCATTTCCTGCCGCTGCTCGCGGGACTTGTTCTGGTTGCGCTGGCCCTAGCCGGGGCCGTTACTGACGCGGCCTTCGCCGCGCCGGCTCCGGGTCCGCGACCGGAGGCGGGCGCCAGGAATGAGG
>DAOTXP010000013.1:0-4664 GCA_034435275.1 Anaerolineales bacterium
TCGGCAGGACGATATTCTCGACCAGCGTAAGCATCGGCAACAATTGAAAAGACTGATAGACCACGCCCATCGTCTGTCCGCGCCAGAGGGCGAGGTCATCCTCGTCGAGGCGGTGGACAGACACATCGGTCCCGTTCGACCGCACGATCACTTCGCCGTCCGTCAGGCGGTCCACGCCATTGATCATGTTCAACAAAGTGGACTTCCCCGCGCCCGACTTCCCAATGATGCCCAGAAACTCGCCCGGCAGAACCGATGCAGTAACACCCTTCAAGGCGGGAAAATCCCCCGCCTCGCTGGAGTATACTTTGGTGACTTGATTCAGTTCAATGATCGGTCTGGAGACTGGTGCTGCCATCTTTCAATTCCACACCACACATAGAAAAACAGTCGCCGCGGCAACCGTCGAGAGGCGTGCCTTATGCAGAGTATTTTACCCTTGCGGTAATCGGGCTGTATAAGAGTTGGATTAGAATAGAGACTGATATGTTTTGAGAGTCCTCTGAACTAAAATAGCCGCCTATGCCAAGACTTGTCCCTTTGAAATTCAACGATCCCGCGCCGGACCTCGAACTGCTGACCGCAGAGGGTAAATCGTTCAGGCTCTCCTCTTTGTGGAAAAAGCAGACTTTGGTCCTGGCCTTCACGCGTCACTTCGGCTGTCCGCAGTGCAAGGAGATGACCGAGCAACTCGCGGGGGCCAAATCCCAACTGGAGGCGCGCGGGCTGATGCTGGCCATCGTCACGCAGGGCACGCCCGAGAAGGCCAGGGCCTTTTGCGAGGAACGCGCCCCGGGCGTGCTCTGCCTCGCGGACCCGAAACGCGCCGCCTACGCAGCGTACGGCCTCGGCCGCGGCACGGCGTATCAAACCCTGCTCTCGCCGCGCATCTGGAAATCCAACCGCCGATTGAAAGAGACGAAGGGCTGGGATTCAGAGATACCGCCAAAAGGTCAGGACGCTTTCGTCATGTCGGGCACATTTGTCATCGGCACCGATGGACGAATCCGCCTTCCCTATTATTACGAAGACATTACCGACCATCCGCCTGTGGATTTGCTCCTGCACGGCGTGATGGGCATGGACTGGGGTAAGCCCATCGAAGGGCCGATAGACCCGGAAATCGGGGAAACGAACAAACCATGAAATCCATTTCGCTGGCGACGTATCTTGCCTTCAAGGAAGTGGTCCGCAACCGCGGGCGTTTCCTGCTGGTCGGCCTGGTCATCGCGCTGATCACCCTGCTGGTGCTGTTCATCGCCGCGCTGGGCGAAGGGCTGGCGGATTCCAACCGTCAGTATCTCTCGCGGCTGGACGCGGACCTGCTGGTGTATCTCGAAAAATCGGACTTTATCATCCCCTCCAGCCGCGTGGACAAGTCCACCGTGCGCGTCATTCGACGGGTGGAGGGGGTGGCGGATGCCGGGCCGATTGCCGCCTCCAATACGGCCATCCTCCTGCCCGAGGGCGAAGTGCTGAAGGTGTCATTGATCGGCGTCGAATCGGGAACGCCCGGCGCGCCGGGCGCGATCGAAGGGGAAAACCTGAGCGGCGAACTGGCCCAGGAGGTCGTGATCGATCGAAACGTCGTCCTGCGCACCGGCATCAAAATCGGCGACCGCATCACCATCCGCTCCACGCAGGGCACTTCGGACGAGTTCTACACGTTGAAAGTCATCGGCGTGACCGAAGGCCAACTGTACACGTTCGCGCCTTCCATTTTTGTTTCCTATTCGAACTGGGATCAAATGCGCACGAAATCCGATACCGAGGTGGGCCGCGAAAGCACAACGGTGAATGTCATCGCGGTGAAAGCCGCTGATGGCGCCGATCCCGAAACGGTCAAGGCCAATATTCTGGCGCGCATTGAAAATGTCGAAGTGGCCGATATTCAGACCGCGATCGAAAATGTGCCGGGTTATTCGGCCCAGCAAAGCACCGTCCAGACACAGGCAATCTTCACCCTGTTGATCGGTGTGCTGGTCATCGGCGGTTTCTTTCAGATACAAATCCTGCAAAAGGTGCCGCAGATCGGCGTGTTGAAGGCCATCGGCGCGTCGAACCTGGTAGTCGGCGCGGCGGCGGTGATTCAGATCGTCATCGTCACGGTCTTCGGGGTGGCGGTCGGCGGCGGACTGTCCTATCTATTCTCGCTGAGTTTTCCGCCCACAGTTCCGATTGTTTTCAACGGCACAGCCTCCGCGATTGCGGTGACCGCCCTGCTATTGATTGGTCCGATCGGCGGACTGGTATCCATCATTTACGCGGTGCGCATCGAACCGCTCAAGGCTCTGCGCCTTTCTTAGGAGACATGGATGAGCGCTGTAGCCCTCGAAGTCAAGGATGTTGTCAAAACGTTTCAAACCGACGGCGGTTCGATCAACGCTGTGGACGGGGTTTCATTCACCGTCAAACACGGCGAGTTTGTGGCCCTGGTCGGGCCGAGCGGATCGGGCAAGACCACCATGCTCTCGATCCTGGCCGCGCTGTTGACGCCCAGCGGCGGGCAGGTTTTGATCGATGGCCAGGACCTGGCGCGCATGAACGATACCGAACGCGTGATTTTGCGCCGCGAGAAGATCGGCTTTACCTTTCAGTCCAACAACCTGATTCCATTCCTGTCGGCGAAAGAGAATGTGGAACTGATGCTGCGCCTGAACGGGCGGCTCGAGCACGGCGCGCGCATCCGCGCCGCGGAACTCCTTGCCCGCCTCGGTCTTGCCGAACGCTTGAACAACCTGCCCGCGCAGATGTCGGGCGGACAGCAGCAGCGCGTCGCCATTGCCCGCGCCCTGATTCACAATCCGACTCTCGTTTTGGCTGACGAACCCACCGCCAGCCTCGACACGGAGCGCGCCTTCCAGGTGGTGCAGACCTTCGCGGCGCTGATCCACGAGAACCACCGCGCCGGCATCATGGTCACGCACGACCTGCGCATGTGCCAGTACGTGGACCGCGTCCTGCAAATGCGCGACGGGAAATTGGTGCGGGAGATTCAAGATCGCGAGGAGATCGCAAAACTGGCAAAGGGTGAGTGAACGTCCCATTAAACAGAAGCCCCTCCGAAGTCGAGAATGACTCGGAGGGGCCATTTATTTTGGAATCGTCATTCGCCGGGGATGGCCGTCCCGATGAAGCGGATCTCGCCCAGGTTGAGAGTCTGGCCGGGGGCAAGTTGGATGCGGATTTCGTTCCCGCCCTGTTCGTCGAGGACAACCAGCGACTGCATGCCGGACGGAACGCGCCCAAGGCTGAACGAACCGTCGAGGGCGGTGCGGGCGCTTTGATTGGTTCCGAGGATCAGTACCTCTCCGCGGAACGGCTGTCCCTGCGCGTCGAGCACCACGCCGGTTACGGTGCCGGTGCCGAGCAGTTGATCCGAAAGCGGGGAACGGAAGAAATTGGCAACGCTCAACAACAGGACGAACAGGAAGGCGACGAGCAAGGCCGCGCGCACGCGCCGTTGGCGCGCGGCTGGGTCGGCGGGCGGGAGGCGCAGGCCGTCTTTGTATTTTTCGAGGGAGGGGGATTCTTCGAATGACATGCTTCACTCCTTGATTACGGAACGGGGCTGATGTCGAAATCGTCGAAACAGGCCTCCGAACCGTCCCACGAACGCAGACCAACGCCGCCCTCTTTATAAGTGGAATCCGTGCCGGTCAAGACGGGCTGGCCATCCACGTAAGCGGTGAACTGATCGCCATTCACAACCAATTGGATGTCCTTCGGCGAGCCATACCAGTCGAAGCCTTTGGCCGGCGCTACAGCAAAGGGGGAAAGTTCCCTGCCATCCACCCACTTACGGAAGATAAAGGCGCCTCCTCCGTAGCCCGGGTCATACTGGAAGGTGTAACCGTTGAATTTCCCGCCGGTGTCGGTAGCGCGGAAGACAATGCCGTAACCGTTGCCCTTTGTCAACGCGGCTCCCTCCAGATTGACGGTGTAATCGGCGGCGTCCATATTCAGGGAACATTCGTTGAACGCCAGGGCCGTGCCTCGCGTGCAGGCCCGCCCATCGTCCGTCTTCCAGGCGCCAGTGAGGGTGTCCCAGCCGTCGAGTTTCTCCGACGAAAAATCGTCGCTGCAATAATTCTCTTCGCCCTGGGCGCAGGTCTCCTCACCCGTAATCCCGCTGGCAACCGAGCAATATACATCCGAGAGGCGGACGCCTGTAAGCTGCAAAACAAGAATGATAGCGATGGCAACCAGCGCCACCAAAAGAGCGTACTCGACCAGCCCTTGTCCTTTTTCAGGCCTCATAAGTTATTGCTCCTTTTTCTCAAGACTTCTCCTGACGCTTCCTGGAGCGTTCGAGCACGCGCACATATCCTTCTTTGGGAGGGTCAGGGGGAGTCTGCTTGTGGTTTTCCTTGCTCCAGTAATAAGCCAAGTCTTCGAACAACGCGCCGACTGGGCCGTCCGGTTCGGTGAACACCGACGGCCTGCCGAACGTCAGCGCCGTGACGAGCGTATCAGCGGCATGGGGAATCACGATCCTGATCTCGCGCTTGAGCACTTTTTCGATCTCCGTCCGCGAGAGTCCTTTGCCTTTGAAGGTCCAGTTCAAGACCAGATCAATCTTTTCTTTGGGATATTCGAGCCTCTCGAACACGTCCAGCGCCGCGCTGGCACAACGCACTGCGGCCAGTTCCGGCGCGGTGACC
>DAOTXP010000014.1:0-65011 GCA_034435275.1 Anaerolineales bacterium
ACGAGTCGTCCACCTGCGGGCGCGCCGCGATGGCCTTGAGCAGTTCCACCTGCTGCGGGCGCAGTTCGTCGAAGATGGCCTGCACCTCGGCAGTCTTCATGCCGGGCTCGTAGTCGTCGAGCAGGATGTCGTAAGGATGATCGGCAGGCGGGAAGAAAGTGACGTATTCGCGGCTCAAATCCACCACCTTTTCCAAATGCGGCTGGAAAATGGAAAACTCGGATTTGGTCTTGGCCTCCACCCACGCCTCGTTGGCCGCGGAGGTGATCTGCGCCGACTTGACGACATATTCGGAGGGAACGCGCGTCCGCTTGTCGTAATCGCGTTTGGTCACCTTCACCAGCGCGGCCTCGTCCGAATCAGCGGGAAAGGCGTCCTTGAGTTCGTCCAGCAGTTTACCCACTTTATCGGAAATGAACATCTCGTGGGCAATTTTGCCGAGCGTGCCCAACTGGTTGCCGCGCGCTTCGGCCCCGCCGCGCGGCATGTAGGTCTGCTGATCCCAGCCGAGCAAAGCCGCGGCGCTGTTCAGGTCGGCCACTTCGGCCATGATCTGTTTCAATTGCTCGAGTTTTTCTTTCATTGAGTTCTCCTCTTCAAAGCAAGATTCTTCGTAACGGTAAAATTGTATCCCATCCGAATGAGGATGACATCCTCCTGCCGAGGGGTCTAGGCGATTTTTCTGCTTTCCATATAAAAGCGCTTCTCATGCGCCTCGCCCATCGAGAACGTTTTGCGCGGCAGGGCGCCGTCCAAAATCACCGTTTTGAACAGATCGCTCTTGTGCATACCGGGCAGGTAAAAGCCCGCGTTGCCCGCCTGCCCGCCGAGCGTGCAGACCACCTCCTCGCCGTGGACGTAATCGATCTTTTCCGCGCCGCCCTCTTTGAGGAACGGATCGAGGAAGGACTGGAGCGTACCGACAGGCAGGTTCGACGACGGATTGGAAATCTCGATCACACCGAACGATTTCCCCTCCCCGCCCCCGATCAGACCGATGGCCTGCCGCGCGCCGTCGGCCGAATCCACGGCCTGGACCATTTCCCGCGCGCCGCTGACGGGTCTGTACGCAAAGTCCGCGCCGAAATGAGACTTCAGCGCCGCGAACAGATCCTTCTTCAACCCGAACAGGGCGCGATGAATCGGCTCGAACTCCAGCGCCTCGTCATGGACGTTTTCGATTTCCACCAACGCGTACCGCGAAGGATGATCCATGCCTGCGGTGGCCTTGTTCTTCTCCCAGATGGCTTTGGCGGTCGCCAGCGAGTGATTGCCGTCGCCCATGGCAAACAGCAGGACGGGCTTGTCGGCGCCAATGCCGTACTTGGCCGCGAAGGTCTCCGGCCGCGCCAGTCCACGCAATGCCGCGACGACTTTTTCCTCTAACGCCTCATTCACAGCGTAACCTGCCAGATGACCGCTGCCCAGCATCAGATCGAAATCATAGAGTTTCTTCAGGCCTGTCTTGGCCGCGCTGACTGGTTCGATGACGGTGTGATTTGGGTCATCAATGAGTACGAGAATGTGAGGCAGTTCCAGCGCGGCGCCTTCGCGGATCTTCATGCGCGGCGGAAGGCGTTCGATGATCGTCCCTTCGGTGGCGCGGATCAGGCTGGACGAGCCTTTGGTGTAATCGTAGCGTTCCAGGTCGAGGCACAAGATGAGGCCCTTGCGCGTACGCCCGTTCACTTTCCGTTCCACATAGATCAGGCCGTCGTGCGGTTCGAGCAATCCCTGCGCGAGGTAATCCTGCATCGTTGCCTGAATCTTTTGGATTCGTTCCGCCTCGCCGGGCTTTTCGAGATAGACCTCGGGGAAGGTCAGGTTTAGGGTCGAGGGCGCCTCGCCGACGAGGTTCTCCACCTTTTCCCAGTAATCGGGCTGGGAGGTGAACTGGTCGCAGGCAATGACCGCCCAGCGCGTCAGGTCTATGCCGGGTTTGGGCAGATAGACCTGCGGGATTTGAATGCCAATATCGCTAATGATTTTCATGGGCTTTTTCCAAAATTGGACGCGCAGAACGCGGACGCACGCGGATTTTTTAGAACTCCGCGTTATTCCGCGCTCGTCCGTATCCGATGGCTATTTCCCGTTCTTGGCGAACTCGATCAGTTTATCCGCCACCTCCGCGCCGACGCGGCTCTGCGCCTCTTTGGTCGCGGCGCCGATGTGCGGCGAACCGACGACGTTATCGAGTTTCAGCAGTTTCCAGTCCGTGGGCGGCTCCTCGGCGAACACATCCAGCGCCGCGCCCGCCACCTTGCCGCTGATCAGCGCCTCGTACAGCGCGTCCTCGTCGAGGATGCCGCCGCGCGCGCAGTTGACGATGCGCACACCCGTCTTCATCTTCTCGAACTGTGCCTTGCCGATCATGCCGGCAGACTCTTGGGTCTTGGGCAAATGCAGGCTGATGTAATCAGACCGGGCCAGCAGTTCATCGAGTGTGACCATTTTGACGCCCTCGGCCGATTTCACGTACGGGTCGTAGGCAATGACCGTCATGCCCAGGGCATTGGCGCGCCCGGCCACTTCCCTGCCGATGTTGCCGACGCCGATCAGGCCGAGCGTCTTGCCGCCGATCTCGTCGCCCTCGAAGGCCTTCTTGTCCCATTTTTCGGATTTCATCGAAGCAGTTGCCTTATAAATGGAGCGCGCCAGGGCGAACATAAAACCGATGGCCAGTTCGGCTACGGAAGCAGAACTCGCCATCGGTGTATTCATGACCGTGATGCCCTTGGACCTGGCATACTCGTGGTCAATCGTGTCGAGACCGACGCCGCCGCGCACAATGACCTTGAGGTTGACCGCCGCGTCGATGAGCGGCTGCCGCACCTTGGTCCGCGAACGAACGACCATGCCGTCGTAGGCGGGGATCACGGAGGGCAGTTCCTCCGCGGTGATGTCGTCGCGCACATCCACTTCGAGACCCGCGGCGCGCATCCGTTCGATGGCGTCCGCCTCGGTTTTATCACAAATCAGAATCTTCATCGAGCCTCTCCTTCTCGAAACAAATGAGGGATTAAAACAGGGCTGTCCGGCCATGAAGCCGCCAGCCCTGCGGAAGTCTGCGAAATGACCACGGCGGGATTCTATCAATTGGCCTGAAGTGTGTCAACAGATGGACATCAGATGTCCATCGCGTTCCGTGTGATAAATGACACTTCTGGTTATAATTTGGCCGTGAGATAATCGGCGGCGGTGTGCGAATCGCCGAATCAAATTTCAGGAGCAACCATGTCGAGCAACCCCAAACGCGTCCATAATTTCAACCCCGGCCCGGCCGTCCTGCCGCTGGAAGTGCTCCAGCAGGCGCAGGCCGAACTGCTGGATTTTCAGGGCACAGGCATGTCGGTGATGGAGATCAGCCACCGCTCGAAGGAATTCGAGGCCGTGATCCAGGCCGCCGAAGCCGACTTGCGCGAACTGCTCAAAGTCCCCGCCAATTACAAGGTGCTGTTCTTGCAAGGCGGAGCCAGCCTGCAATTTGCCATGCTTCCCATGAACCTGCGCCCGGCCGGCGCGTCCGCCGATTATATCGTGACCGGGTCGTGGAGCAAGAAAGCGCTGAAGGAATCGCAGAAACTGGGCGCGGCGCGCGCCGCTGCGACCGTCGAAGCGGCAAATTTCGATCATCTCCCGGCGCAGTCCGAACTCGACCTCGACCCGAAGGCCGCTTATCTGCATTTCACCTCCAACGAGACCATCCACGGCGTGGAATATTTCACCGAGCCGGTGCCCCCCTCCGGGGTCCCGCTGGTGTGCGACGCCTCGTCCGATTTCATGAGCCATCCGCTGGATATTTCAAAGTACGCGCTCATGTACGCCGGCGCGCAGAAAAACGTCGGCCCGGCCGGTGTGGTGGTGGTCATCATCCGTGACGACATGCTCGAACGCGTCCCAGCCAACCTGCCCAACCTGCTGGATTACAAGGCGCTGGCCGAGGAAGGCTCCCTGCTCAACACCCCGCCCGCCTTCGCCATCTACATCGTCGGGCTGGTGATGAAGTGGATGAAGTCCATCGGCGGACTCGAAGAAGTGGAACGCCGTAACCGCGCCAAGGCCGCGCTGGTCTACCAGGCCATTGACGAAAGCGGCGGCTTCTACCGCGGGCACGCCAAAGCGGACCGCTCGCTGATGAACATCAGTTTCCGCCTGCCGACCGAGGAACTGGAAGGCGCGTTTGCCTCCGAATCCAAGAAGCAGGGACTGATCGGCCTGAAGGGACACCGTTCCGTGGGCGGGATGCGCGCCTCGCTCTACAACGCCCTGCCGCTGGCCGCCGCCGAGGAACTCACCCAGTTCATGCGCGAATTTCAGAAGAAGAACGGGTAAGAGGAAAACAGAAAACAGCCAGCCCCGGCTGATGCCCTAAAGGATGCTTCGCAAAAGCCGGGGCTGGTTGTTTATATGCACAGCAAGATGTACTCCTCCACGCGTTGGGCCTACCCCACGGACATCCTCGCCAAGATTCAGAGTACACTCGGAGTGGAGATAGCTACGGTTTTGAATAAAGTTCAAATGAAAAAATGAGAACCTCAAGAATGAAATTCGGTGTAGAATTAGAGAAAACTTTCGGCTAAATGTCAAATGCCGCTTGGTAAAATCAGGAGGCGAATAATGCTTGCCAAGCAAGTATTGTCAATCAAATTCAGTCCAAAATCAAGGCCATTACAATTGCTGGGGCTTTTTGTTTTTTTACCTTTTTAGTTGGAATGGCCTGCGCTTTCGAAACATTTCCCCAGATCGTTTTTACAGGCAAAGTGGTTAATAGCCAAACTGGAGAATGGCCAAACAACCGATTGGTATTGGTATTCCTAAAAAACGAGGAAATCGGAAGGGACACAACAGAAACAAGTACAACTAATGTGGAAGGCGTTGTCGATGGCGCATTCTCCATTCCAATTCCTAACACTTATGAACTCACCATTGAACAACTCAATGAAAGTGGAATACAGTTCGAGACTGATGAATATGGAACCAAATTCCACTGGTTTGCCAATTTTGAGGAAGGTTCGACTCAGAAAATCTTGATACCGTCAAAAAATATCGAGTATGTAATTGTAGTGATTGATGGAGACATTTCTACTTTACCGCCAGAACTATTACAACCAGGTTCAGCGAGTCTCCAGCCAGACGGGTCTATTGTAGTTAAAGCCCCCGATGAAAATGACGGAACGGCAGTCTCTCTCAACTCAGAGGTTCAGGTCTCTAACGTAAATATAACTGGATCCGAATCGAGCAATCTTGGCGCAATGACAATCCCGATAACGATTAACAACTGCGGAGGTAATTCAAAGGTTGTGCAGAGTTACTCTCGAACACAGACTTTCATCCATGAAATCAGCACAGGCTCAGAAGTAAAGGTCGGTGTTGATATTTCGCCTCCCATTTGGTTTAGCGTAGTCGCGGAACTCCAAAATCAATACAATTTTAAACAAGGTCAGGTAGATACCCGCACTTTGGAGACTGAACTAGCAGCGGAGCCAAATTCGAATGTGAAATACATTATCACTTGGCAAGAGATTTGGGATTACGGCGTTGCCGATGTATTTGATGGAATTACAACAATGAGCGTGCCTTTTAGGGTTAAGAAAGAGTTGTCATATAGTATTGAAAGCGAAAATTTAGGGTGCCCCTAGTATTTGATCCCCGCGTCCACTCTTGGAGGTCTACCCATCTACTTGCCCCAATCCGCCAAATGCATTTCGTTCCCTGAACCGCGACCGCAGCTCTCATTGCCATGCAATTCCACAAACGATTCCTTTCCCTTATGGAATTATACAAGATTTGACCCACAACCAAGAGTACTGTTTCACCCTCCCCTCCAACGCATTATAATCAGCCGCATGGATTTCTTCTTCCCCGACGACCTCGTCCCGCGGCTTCCCCCCGAACAGGTACAAATTACCGTATTAACCGCCGAGCCCTATCCCGATGGCCGGCGCGTGCGCGTCAACCTCGAAATGACTCCCTTCCAAACGCGCCCGCACATCGAAGTCACTCTTACGGATGCCGAGGGCCTGGAGGTCGCCTCCACCAGCATCATCGAGCCGCTCTCGTGGAAGCAGGAATTCACCCTGCACATCCGCGGTAAAGACGACCCGCGCGGCGCGTACACGCTCAACGCCCTGTTGTATTATCCCGACGGGCCCGAAGCCGCGCCGCGCACCATTATTTTCGAAGTCCTCGCGCCATGAACAAGACCGCCGCGCGCCTGTCCCTGCTGTGCCTCGCCGCCCTGACCGCGCTCTCCGCCTGCGGCCAACCCACTTCTTCCCCGGACGAATACGGGGGCCAGACTTCCGTCGCCGTCACCGAGAGTCCACCCACGTTTGTGCCCGGAGAGCAGAACGAGGTCATTCTCCTCTCCATCGAAGAGTACGGCGACGCGCATCTCTTTCTCTATTCCCCTGAAACTGGACAACCCCTCACGCGCCTCACCGAAGGTCATTGGGATGATGTGGCTCCCGCGGTCAGCCCGGACGGAAGCCTGCTGGCCTTCGCCTCGAACCGCAGCGGCGTCTGGGATCTGTACCTGCTCGACCTGAACAGCGGCGCGGGCCGCAAGTTAACCGACACGCCCGAATACGATTCCTCCCCCTCCTGGTCGCCGGATGGTCAGTGGTTAACCTTTGAAACTTACAACGGCCGCGACATGGAAATCTCCGTGCTCTCGCTCAGCGACGACACGGTCATTCCGCTAAGCGAGAATCCCGCCACAGACTATTCCCCCGTCTGGTCGCCGCAGGGACGCCAGATCGCCTTCGTCTCGAATCGCAGCGGCAACCCCGATATCTGGCTGGCCGACCTCGACCGCACCGACGCGGGCCGTTTTGTCAATCTCAGCCACACCGCAAATGCCGCCGAAAGTCATTCACAATGGAACAGCGACGGAAGCCAACTGGTTTGGGCAAGCGACTCGCAGGCCGTCGGCTTCAGCGGCGCGTACCTGTGGGATGCCGAATCCGCCGGACGTCCCGCGCGCTGGTTCGCCGATGCAGACTGGGCCGCCTTCTCCCCGGCTGACGACCGTTTCGCAATCGTCATCGGCGGCCCGAATCAAAGTTATCTCTCGGCTCTGCACGCAAGCGGAGGCCTGCTCCTGCCCCCGGTTCTTTTGCCCGGTCCCGTGCGCGGGCTGGCGTGGGCGATTCTCGAATTGCCCAATCCGTTGCCTGCCTCGTTTCAGAAAGCCGCGGAATGGACACCCACCGCGCCCTGGTCACTTTCTGTGCGGCCATTGATCGAGGGTCCCACACAACGCTGGACGGTCATCCCGCTGACCGACGTGCAGGCGCCGTATCCCGCCCTCCACGATCTGGTGGACGAATCCTTCATCGCCCTGCGCCAGCGCGCCGCCGACGACCTGGGCTGGGACGTGATGGCCAGCCTCGAGAACGCCTTCGTTCCGTTGACCACCTCGCTCGACCCAAACCTCGGCAATGACTGGCTGTTGACCGGGCGCGCCTTCGCGCTCAACTCGGTCATCGCCAATGCCGGCTGGATGGTGGCCGTGCGCGAGGAAATCGGCCAGCAAACCTACTGGCGGGTCTATCTCCGCGCCCAAGCGCAGGATGGCACACAGGGCGAACCCCTACGCGACGCACCCTGGAACCTCTCCGCACGCTACGAACTCGACCCCAGCGCCTACGATGCCGGCGGACAATACGCGCCCGTCCCAACCGGATACTGGATTGACTTTACCGCCCTTGCCCTCGCCTATGGCTGGGAGCGCCTGCCTGCCCTGCCCAACTGGCGCAGTTACTACGCCGGGGCGCGCTTCACCGAATTCGCCCTGACCGGCGGCCTGGATTGGTACTCGGCCATGCTCGAACTTTACCCGCCGGATGCGTTGGTGACCCCCACTCTGCGCCTGCCTCCCACCGTCACACCGACACGCACCCCGCCTCCCACCGCAACCGCGACCGCCACTCGCACCCCGCGCAATACGCTCACGCCAAGCAACACACCAACGCCAAGCCCCACACCGACGCCAATCCCCACCAACACGCCGTTGCCATGAAAGACAATAAAAGATGTCATTTTAAGGAGCCTCGCGCTGAGCGCAGACGAAGCGCAGGCGACGAAATGACCTGCTCTTTATCGGGGCAGCTTTTGCCTTTATCGGCTTTGTTGCTCATGGTTTTTCTCTCCGCCTGTGCACCCGGCACAACTGTCGCCTCGGAGCCAAGCCCGGTGGTCGCCTTCGCTTCCTTGCCCACAGATTCACTCCAAGCCGTGTCCGTTCCGCCCACCCCGACCGTTCCGCCCATGCGTTTTGTCCTGCCCACACCGGGCGCGGAGCCGGTCTCGGGCTGGCGTCCGCCTCTGTACGATATTCCCTGGGCCATCGGGCCATACGACCATTTTTATTTCGCACGCCCGATTCCCGCCAATGAGGTCAACTGGCCATTGGCCGACTATCGTTACGGCGGCATCTTCTTTGGCAACACCGTACACACCGGCGTGGACATAGACGCCACTGAAGGCGCGCCGGTACTGGCTGCTGGAAATGGCACGGTCGTTTGGGCGGGCTGGGGTTTGTTTACAGAATCGCCCACGAACAAAAACGATCCATACGGGCAGGCTGTGGCCATCGAGCACGACTTCGGTTACCGGGATCAGAAACTTTACACCATCTATGCCCATATGCAGCGCGTGGACGTGGTCGTGGGTCAATACGTGAACACCGGCGAGCCGCTGGGGTTGGTGGGTAATACCGGCCACACCACCGGGCCGCACCTGCACTTCGAGGTGCGCCTCGGCGATAATTCTTTCTTTCAAACCCTCAATCCCGAACTGTGGATGGTGCCGCCGCAGGGCTGGGGCGTGCTCGTCGGCCGCCTCACCGACACTAAAGGGGAAAATCCTCTTCACTATTATCCGGTGGATGTGTATTCCGAAACCACGCGCCGCCTGTATTCCATGCGCACATACGGCGGCGGCGTGACCAATCCCGATCCATATTTCAACGAGAATTTCGTGTTGAGCGACCTGCCCGCCGGGCTTTACAAGATCACCCTGAACTTCGAAGGGAAGAATGTGCAGTTCTGGGTGAACATCTATGCTGGACAGATCACTTATTTCACATTCCAGGGCGCCAATGGATTCACCCTCTCCACGCCCCCGACTCCCAGCCTGGACTTTCTGCCGGTCACCGCCACCCCGGCCCCGACAACCACCCCTTGACGCACCGAACATATGTGCTATACTCCTGAAACTCGATCGCTTTATTCGCGTCACTCACCCTTTTTTGGAGACAAACTATGCCACGCAAATCTTCTGCATCCTCCGAACAACCCTCCGGCCGCGCGGACGATGCCCGCCGCGCCGTTCTCGACAAGGCCGTCGGCGACATCTTGAAACGCTACGGCGACGGCTCGATCATGCGCCTCGGCGAACACAGCATGGTGACAGAATCTATCCCGACTGGCTCGCTTTCGCTGGACATCGCTCTCGGTGTTGGCGGCCTGCCGCGCGGACGCATTACCGAAATCTACGGCCCCGAATCCTCCGGCAAGACCACCATCTGCCAGCACGTTGTAGCCGAGGCCCAGCGCATGGGCGGAACCGCCGCATACATTGATATGGAACACGCCCTCGACCCGACCTACGCGGCCAAATGCGGCGTGGACATTGACAACCTGCTCGTCTCCCAGCCGGATACCGGCGAGCAGGCGCTCGAAATCACCGAGACGCTCGTCCGCTCCGGCGCGGTGGACGTGGTGGTCATCGACTCGGTTGCCGCGCTCGTTCCCCGTTCCGAGATCGAAGGCGACATGGGCGATCCGACCATGGGCGTGCACGCCCGCCTCATGTCCCAGGCGCTGCGCAAACTCTCCGGGGCCATCAATCAGACCAAGACCACGGTCATCTTCACCAACCAATTGCGCCAGAAGATCGGCGTGATGTTCGGCAACCCCGAGACGACCACCGGCGGACAGGCGCTTAAATTCTACGCCAGCGTCCGCCTCGACGTACGCCGTATTCAATCCATCAAGGTCGGCGCGGAGATCATCGGTAACCGTACGCGCGTGAAGGTGGTCAAGAACAAGGTCGCGCCGCCCTTCCGCACCGCTGAGTTCGATATTATGTATAACGAAGGAATCTCCAAGTCCGGTGATATTCTCGATCTGGCCACCCAGTTCGAGATCGTCGAAAAACGCGGCGCATTTTTCTCGTTCAACGAGACCCGCCTCGGCCAGGGACGCGAGAACGCCAAGGAATTCATCCGCCAGAATCCCGCACTGGCCGCCGAGATCGAGAACGTCGTCCGCCAGAAGGCTTTGAGCGGCGAAGTCGCCCTACCGCTCGACATTGGTGGAGGCGACGGCGATGAAGGCGGGAGTGCCGAAGCCGAGGAATAGTCTCCAATCCTTTTTGAACGAAGGCCACCACAGATGGACACGGATGGGCGCGGACTGCAAAGAAAAAGAGTCTGGGACCTCCTCGTTCCTCTGTGGTTTGTATTTTTGACCGCCTGCGCGCCTGCGACCACACCCACCTTCTTCCGTCCTCCCTCATATATTGAACCGACCCCCACCGCGATCAGCCAGCCGACAAACGTCCCGCTCCTGCCTTCCCCGCTCCCGCCCGATACGCCTACCCCGATTCCCTGCACCAACGATCTGACCTTCCTGCAAGACCTGACCGTTCCAGACGGCACCGTCCTTGCCGCGGGCGCGGTGGTGGACAAGCAATGGCTGGTGCAAAACAGCGGCACCTGCAACTGGGACGCACGCTATCGCCTGAAACTGATCGGCGGCAACGCGATGGGCGCGGCCCCCGAACAGGCCCTCTATCCTGCCATCGCAGGCTCCCGACCCGCCCTGCGCATCGTCTTCACCGCGCCGTCTGAGCCGGGCACGTACTCCAGCGAGTGGCAGGCGGTTGACCCGGATGGCGTCGCGTTTGGAGACAGCATATTTATCGAAATAGTCATCGCGCCGTGATAACCTTATCATCTGGAGTTGAACATGTCCCCTCAGGACTTTCCTCTCGTCTTCCAGCAACTCAAAGCCATCCTGCAGCCCTTTGCCCCGCACCTGACTGTCAAGGCCGACACGGGCGAGACATATTATCTCGACGGTCCCTTCAGCCCAAAATACAAGAAGGAACTCTTTTTCGGTTCGGCACAGGTCAAGAAGAATTACGTCAGTTTTTACCTGATGCCGGTTTACATGGATCCTGAACTGCTGAAAGGCATTTCGCCGGGACTGAAAAAACACATGCAGGGCAAATCCTGCTTCAATTTCAAGAAAGTCGAACCCGCGTTATTCGAAGAACTTGCCGCCCTGACTCGCAAGGGATTCGAATCTTTCATGCAAAGAGAATTTGATAGAATGACGGTGTGAAACTCCCTTGCCTCCTGCTGACCCTCAGCCTGCTGGCCGTTACCCTGGCCTGTTCTCTGCTCACGCCGGGACCCGCCACCGCCCCCGTGGACTCCCAGGCCACCATCCGGGCCGCCATCGCGCAAACCCAGACCGCTGTTTTTCTCCCCATTATTCCGACCATCACACCGACGCCAACTTCCACAATTGTCCCACCCTCGCTCGTCCCGACAACGGAAGAGCCCACAACCTACGGCGGCATCAAAATCGAGGGCAATCAGGCCTTCATTGACCAGACCCGAGCCGCGCTTGCCCTGCTCGAATCCCTGGCGCCGGATGCCTTCCTCAAAACGCAGAAGTACGTGGGCCTCATCCAGCAGGGACAGCACAGCGGCATGTGGGCCTGGGAGGAACCGCCCCGCTACGAGGTCGGCGACCCGACCGCATTCTACAGCGTCACCTGGTATGCCTCCACCATCGCCCACGACGCCACCCACTCGGAACTGTATCATCAATATGAGGCCGCGCACCCCGGCGAGCCTGTCCCCGATGACGCCTGGGGCGGGATCGAGATCGAACGCTTCTGCATCGGCTACCAGTTGAATGTCGCGCAACGCATCGGCGCGCCCGCCAGCGAGCTGGAATATCTCGCCAGTCTCGATGGCACTCACTGCGACGTGGACGGCGACAACGACTGCGACTGGGACGACTACTATCAGCGCGACTGGTAAACGATCCCTTCGAGTGATACAATCGAACCGCGGAAAAGGCCGGCTCGGCCTTTTTCTATGCCGGCGGAAACAACCCACTGAGTTCGAGACAATGCCCGTCGGGCCATCTCACCCGCACAACAACGACTTTCATGACCTACAATTTCTGGCTCTTCTGGCGGATGGCCTGCCGCTCGTTCTTCAGGACCAACGCCCAGACGCGGCTCACGCGCAAGCGCCTCACCTTCATCATCCTTTTCTATCTCGTCTGGCCGATCGGATCGCTCTTCATCTGGCTCGGATTCCTGCTGGACGATATTTTCTTTCCCGCTTACAGAAAACAACCCGTGGTAAAGCCCCTTTTCATCCTCGGCAACTTCCGTAGCGGCTCCACATTTCTCCATCGCCTGCTCTCGCGGGATAAAGAGAACTTCACCAGCCTAACCACCTTCGACATTTACCTCGCCCCCTCTGTGACATCCAAGAAGATCATACAGGCCGTCCATCGCGTGGACCGCTTCTTCGGGAGTCCCCTCAAGCGCCTCGCCCTGGCATTCGACCGCCGCTCCCTCGGCCAGGTGCGTATCCATCGCATTTCGTTCTTCCAGCCAGAGGAGGATGAGAACATCCTCATGCACATCTGGTCCACCTACTTCGTCTCGTTCCTCTTCCCCTTCATGGACGAGATGCCGCCCTACCAGTTCTTCGACGACGCCCTGCCCGACGAACAGAAGCGGCGTATCATGACTTTTTACAAGTCCATGCTCCAGCGTCATTTGTATGCAACCGGCAAACGTCACTTCGTCGCCAAGAATCCCGCCTTCAGCGCCAAGATCGAAACGCTCAGCGAGTTCTTCCCTGACGCCCGCATCATCTACCTCGTCCGCAATCCGCTCGATATGCTGCCTTCCACTATCTCATGGATCAACTACGCGCGTCGCGTCTTCACTGACCCGCCTCAAGCTTACATGTATGTGGACGAGATCGTCAAGATGACTCAATACTGGTATCGCCACCCGCTGAATTACCTGGACTCGCATCCTTCGACCCGTCACCTGATCCTGAAATACGACGACCTGATCCACACCCCCGAGCAGGTCATCCGCGATTTCTATCGTCAGTTCGAGTACGCCGAACAGCCCTGGCTCGACCGCATCGTCGCACAGGCGGTGGAGGAGGCCCTGTCCTTCCAAAGCGACCACGTCTACTCGTACGAAGAAATGGGGTTTACACGCGAGCAGATCGTCGCGCTCTACGAGGATATTTTTACGCGCTTCAAGTTCAGCCGCCGCGAACCTGTTTCACTTCCCCCCAAAGAACCCGCGCCCGCCGACTGAAATTTCTGCCCGGACGAAACTCGTCCGGGCAGATGCTTTATTTAGCCTTTTGCGCCGGGCCGATTACTTTATATTGCTCCGGCCACCGAATGGACGGCTTCCTTAAAACCCCGTAACGCGATAACAACACGAACAGGCCTGCAACCGCCATCAACGCCGAGACCAGCGCGCTGTAGGTAAAATTAGTTCCGGGCACAAGCGGCTGGTCGGGGCGGAAGAACTCGATGCACACGCGCCCGACGCCTGCCAGTACCAGCCACCAACCGAAGACCGCGCCGGGCTTGAACCTTTCGGGAAAACGACGGACGGCCCACAACAACAGTCCCGCCGCGGCGAAGTTCCAGATCATTTCGTACGCAAAGGTCGGGTGGAAGCGCGTCGTTTCCTCGGGATATAGACTCAAATCCGAATAAGCCGGGAGCCGATGCTCAGCGGAGATCGGGATGCCCCATGGAAGGGTCGTCGGCGGCCCATAAAGTTCCTGGTTGATGAAGTTAGCAGGCCGGGCCACGGCTTGTCCTATCAGTGTGACGGGCGCAACGGAATCGAAGAACAGCCACAAGTCCAGATTGTTGCGGCGCAGGAAAACGATCAGGGCAACGGCACCGAAGAGTAGTCCGCCGAAGAAGTGCAGTCCGCCCTGCGGGATGTTCAGGATCTGCAAAGGATTATCCATGTAATAAGGATTTCCGCCCAGTGTGGCATTGGCCACATACCATAACCGCGCGCCAAGGATTCCGATGGGAAGTACCCAGACTAGTGCATTCCAGATGTGGTCCGTGTTCTCGCCGCGGCGCTTCAATTCGCGTTCGGCAACCAGCCCGGCGACGATCACCCCCAGCATAACCAACACGCCGTACCAGCGCAGGGTGAGGGTGAAGTTTCCAATCTCAATTGAAAAAATGACGGGGTCAATCAAGAGACACCTCGAGGGGTAGTTTGGATTTCACATTATATCATTCGAGGAATTTGACCATCATCGGGAAATCAAAAAGGAACCGAGGATACTCGGCTCCTTTTTCCTCGATGTGGACGGCAAAAAGGCAACTGCTAATGAGCAACGCGAATTACTAGCCTAGGCAGCAACAATATTTCTCGCTTGCGGCGAGAACTCATTTTGGCAGGAGGATGCCTGTCGTGGCGTTTAGTACATGAGCGGCTTTGCGCAGATTGCTCAAGTAGATATCATTGTCACCAAAATCATCGAATTCTTCGTAGGTGCCTTTCCAGATCTTGATCGCAGTCGGCTCGCTGCACCCGCGTTTCCGCATTTCCCCAATGAACTCGTCATAGGACATGTTGATCTTCGCCGCCAGTTCTTGAACCCTGCTTGTCATAGCGCTGCTCCTTTCTTAGCTAAAGCAAAGGGATTAAGTCTCCTGAATGCTAATCCAGCCTTCGATTACGCTCATGCTTAAGAATTTACCAAAAGATAATCCTGTATGCCCACTAATCATGAATTAATTTTCAACGATTAATCATTTTTCTAAGTAGCATTACAAAGCTGTTAGTCTATTACGATTTTATGTACAAATATCAAAATCGTCAAGTCCGATCAAATGTTGCGGGCTTTTATAGAATCTCAAGAAACTGCCCTTAGACGGTGGACGAAAAAGATCGCCAGCCAGAACAGGCCCACGGCGCCGGCCTGGTGAATGGAAGCCGCTGCAATGTTGACGTTGAACAGCACCACTAGGATCCCAAGCGTGATTTGAGCCATCACTGCGACGACCAGCCACCCCAGTCCGCGCACGATTTCGGGAGGATAGTTCCGTTTCCTTGCCTGCCAGTACGCCAGCAACGCGACAATCAGCCCTGTGAACGCAAACCAGCGATGGATGAAGGCGACTGTCTGCGGGACCTTGACCAGGTTGTTTAGGTCGAATCCCTCCGCGCCGAAGATACCGCGCGGAATCCATTGCCCCAGCATGAGCGGCCAAGTGTTCGAGACGTGACCTGCCTTGAGTCCAGCCACGAGCCCGCCATAGGAAATCTGGACAAGCAAGACGAGCAATGAGACGACAGCCAGCTTCAGGAGGGGTGGCCACTTCGTTTTTTTGCCCGGCGCAGGGAATCCATACTTGTGGCCAAAGGCCGTCCATAACGCCAGCCCGAGCAGGGCCAGAGCGAAGAGCAGGTGGATCGTCAGGCGAAAGTGATCCACTGCAGGACGATCCACCAGTCCGCTGGCGACCATGTACCAGCCCATGAAGGCTTGTCCGATGAAAAGCAACCCCATTAGGAGATAAGCACCAAATTCCCGCCCTGGGATGATTCTGCGAAAGAGGAAATAAAAGACCGGGAAGGCATAGGCTAGCCCTGCTAGTCTCGCGACGAGCCGGTGGATCCATTCTATCCAGAAGATGTACTTGTACTCGTCCAGTGTCATGGCCGAGTTGACATGGATGAATTCGGGTGTTTGCTGATATTTGGCAAATTCCTCCTGCCAGGCGTTTTCGCCGATGGGCGGAATCACTCCACTAATTGGATTCCATTCGACAATGGACAGCCCTGAGCGCGTCAGACGAACAAATCCCCCAAAGACGATGAGAAACGCCACGAGTGCGGCGAAAAAGAACAACCAGTTCATCACAGCGCGACTTTGTGTTTGCGGCATGATTTCTCCAAATAGAAGCGGCAAGGATTATAACATCAGAGGAATCCATAAGTCGTTTGTACCTGGTCTTCGGACAAGAGTTCAGACAATTTCCCAAAATCTGCTCCGAGTACCGTCTCCAACGCTCGAAAACCAGCCTAATCGCCGCCGGGGACGGCGGCGAGAGCCCCGGTTTTTCTAGATGTCCGAAATAATGCCCGAACTTCAGTTTGTACACGTTGACACAATATGACATTCGTCGTAACATTTTTGTGACAAATGAAACGTGTTTTCTGTACAACAACTCTTACAATAAAAGTAATCGTTTACCAATTTCGTCAGGGTTTCTCCAGCCATGATACGCATCAACCGACAAACCGATTATGCCATCCGAGTAGTACTCGCCCTCTCCAAGCGCGGACAGGGGGTGCGGGTTCCAACAGCGCAGATTCAGCAGGAGATGCTTATTCCGCCGGCGTTTTCACAGCGCATCGTGGCCGACTTGGCGCGGGGTCATTTCATTCTGACGTTCCCGGGCCGGGACGGGGGACTCTCGCTTGCCCATCCCCCACATGAGATTAACCTGCGGCAGATAGTGGAGTATTTCGAGGGGCCCTTGCTCGTTTCAGAATGTTTACTGCAAAAAGGAGATTGTCCGTTCGATACGAAATGCCCGGTGCGTTGCCGCTGGGGACGATTGCAATCGGTGATCCTGCACGAATTGGAAAGCATCACGTTTGATCAGCTGGCAGAAGAAGCCGGGGCGCTGGATACCGTACTCTCGGAGGGCAGTCCAGCCCGGCTCCCGATTTGAGGCGAGGAGGAGTCATCTGACAAGACGATACACAATCCATTCTTCAACCAATAAACTTTTCAAAGGAGATTGATTTATGGATCCAATCACACTTTCAAGGTGGCAGTTCGGCCTGACGACCGTCTACCACTTCCTGTTCGTCCCGTTGACGCTTGGCATGGGGTGGTTCGTCGCGTATATGCAAACGCGCTATTACCAGACGCGGGACGAGGAATACCGCAAGATGGCAAAGTTCTGGGGTAAGTTGTTCCTGATCAACTTCGCCATCGGCGTCGTGACCGGCATCGTGCAGGAATTCCAGTTCGGCATGAACTGGTCGGAATATTCCCGCTACGTGGGCGACATCTTCGGCGCGCCGCTGGCGGTGGAAGCCCTGCTGGCGTTCTTCATGGAATCGACCTTCCTCGGCATCTGGATCTTCGGCGAGGGACGCGTCCCCGAGAAAGTACATCTGGCTTCGATCTGGCTGGTCGCCATCGGCTCGAACCTGTCCGCGCTTTGGATTCTGCTAGCCAACGGCTGGATGCAGCACCCGGTAGGATTCGTGGTCAACGAGGTCACCGGCCGCGCCGAACTGGTGAATTTCTTCGCCCTGATCGGCAACCCGAAGGGCTGGCTGTTCTTCTGGCACACGATTGCCTCGGGCTTTGCCACGGCTGCGTTCCTGATCCTGGGCGTGAGCGCGTACCACATCATCCGCAAACAGAACGTGGACCTGTTCAAGCGCTCGTTCCAGATGGCGGCGCTGGTCGGCTTGATCGCCAGTGTCTTCGTCTTTCTCGGCGGCCACACAAACGGCCAGTACATGTATGAGACCCAGCCGATGAAGTTCGCGGCCATCGAAGCCCACTGGGAGACCTCCCAGCCCGCAGATTTTTCCATCCTCACCATCGGCGACTTGAGCGGCAAGCGCGAGGTCTGGTCGTGGCGTATGCCCCGCGTGCTGAGTTTCCTCGCCTGCAACAACTTCGACTGCGAAGTGCGCGGCGTGTACGACATCCAGGCGGAATACGAGGCGGCTTACGGCCCCGGCGATTACATCCCCCTGATGGTTATCACCTACTGGACCTTCCGCTTTATGATGGCCATCGGCTTCATCATGATCCTGGTATCGGCCATCGCCCTGTGGAACGCCATGCGCAACCGCGTCGAAGGCTCGAAACTGCTCCGCTGGCTGCCCGCCATGATCGCCCTGCCCTACATCGCCAACATGAGCGGCTGGATCCTGACCGAAATGGGACGCCAGCCGTGGATCGTGCAGGGACTGCTCAAGGTGCAGGACGCGGTCTCTCCGAACCTCACTACGGTTGACCTGCTCATTTCGCTCATCGGCTACGTCGCGGTCTACGGCGCGCTGGCTGGAGCGATGTTCCACCTGATGAAAAAATATGCCATCGCAGGCCCCGATGCCGCCATGCACGAATCGGTTGACGCGGCTCCCGCCGCCGTCGGCGCGCAAGACTAATACGGAGGCTCAACATGTCTTACGAATTTCTCCAAATCCTTTGGTTCATCCTGATCGCCGTCCTGTGGATCGGCTTCTACTTCCTCGAAGGTTTCGACTTCGGCGTGGGCATGCTCCTGCCCTTCCTGGGCAAAAAGGATGAAGAACGCCGCGCCATCATCAACACCATCGGCTCGGTCTGGGACGGGAACGAGGTCTGGCTCCTCACCGCAGGCGGCGCGACCTTCGCGGCCTTCCCGCACTGGTACGCCACCATGTTCAGCGGCTTCTACCTGCCTCTGTTCCTCCTGCTGGTGGGACTGATCCTGCGCGGCATCTCCTTCGAGTACCGCTCGAAGAACGCCGACCCGAAATGGCGCTCCCGCTTCGACTGGATGATCGCCGTTGGCTCCTTCCTCGCTTCCCTCCTGCTGGGCACCGCCTTCGCCAATCTTGCCAAAGGCGTACCCATCGGCGCGGACATGAACTACGTCAGCCCGAACGGCATCATGACCACCCTCGGCCTGCTCAATCCATACGGCCTGATCGGCGGCCTGACAACGGTGGCGGTCTTCCTCCTGCACGGCGCCAACTTTCTGACCCTCAAACTGGATGGCGACCTTCGCGAACGCGCCCGCGCCTTCGCGAAGAAAATCTACATCTTCGCCGCGGTCATGGTGGTCTTGCTGGCAGTCACCACCTACATCTACACCGACATCCTGACCAAGATCGGCATCAACCCTGGCATCACCCCCATCCTCTCACTGGCAGCCCTGCTGGTCTCCATCTACTTCATCAACCGCAAAATGGAAGGCTGGGCGTTCATTACCGTGTCGCTGCACATCGTGTTGACGCAGATTGCCTTCTTCACACTGATGTTCCCGCGCGTGATGATTTCCAGTCTCAATCCCGAATGGAGCCTCACCATCTACAACGCCTCGTCCTCGCAATACACGCTCACGGTCATGTCAATCGTCGCCCTGATCTTCGTCCCCATCGTGCTTGCCTACCAGGGCTGGACCTACTACATGTTCCGCAAGCGCATCAGCGCCGACAAGAAGACGCTCGTCTATTAAGTTCGTTTGCACGTTTGAAGGTTTGAACGTTGGAAGGTTGACGGGGTATACTCGCTTCAACCTTCCAACCTTTTAACTTGCCAACCTTCGACCTTTAACTTTTGACCTTTGACTCAAATCTCATGCACCGCCGCCTCCTGATCCTCACCCGCGACACGCGCCTTCCCCTCCTTTCCACGATTCTCTCTGGACTTCTGGCTGGCTGGCTGACCATTGGACAGGCCTGGCTCCTCAGCAGTGTGATCAACGCGGTCTTTCTCGAGGGACAGAATCTGGCGCAAGTGACAAGTCCGCTCGCGTTGATCCTCACCATCATCGGCGGACGCGCTCTGCTGACATGGCTTAACGAGGTCTCGGCCAACGCGGTCGCGGTGAAAATCAAAACCGACCTGCGCGAGCGCCTCTTCGCGCATATCCTCCGCCTCGGTCCCGCCTATGCGCGCGGACAACGCACAGGCGAACTCACCGCCGCCGCGGTCGAAGGAATCGAAGCGCTGGACTCGTATTTCAGCCAGTACCTGCCGCAACTGGTTGTCACTGCACTCGTCCCCATTTCCATTTTATTTTTCGTCTTCCCCATTGACCTGCTCACGGGCTTCGTCTTCCTCCTCACCGCGCCGCTGATTCCCTTCTTCATGATCATGATCGGCAAAGGCGCGGAGATCGTCACCAAACGCCAATATGAGACCCTGCGCCTGCTCAGCGCCCATTTCCTCGACAGTTTGCAGGGACTGACCACCCTCAAACTCTTCGGCCAGTCGAAAGCCCACGCCAAAAACATCGCCAACGTCAGCGATCGGTTCCGAGAGGTGACATTGAACGTTTTACGCATTACGTTTTTGTCCGCCCTCGCCCTCGAACTACTGGCCACCCTCAGCACCGCCATCGTCGCCGTGGAGATCGGCTTCCGCCTCCTTTACAACCGAATGGAATTCCAGCCTGCGCTCTTCCTGCTCGTCCTCGCGCCCGAATTCTACATGCCTCTGCGCGCCCTCGGCGCAAGGTTCCACGCCGGGATGTCGGGAACAACAGCGGCGAAACGAATTTACGAAATATTGGATACGCCCATTCCTGCGTCAAAGGTCACAGGTCAAATGTCACAAGTTTCCGACCTTCAACCTTCGACCTTTGACCTTCGACTTGAAAACGTCTCCTTCACCTACCCCCACGAATCGGCGCCCGCCCTCGAAAACATCAACCTGACCATTCAACACGGCCAGCACATCGCCCTCGTCGGCAAAACGGGAGCGGGAAAATCCACGCTCGTCCATTTGCTGTTGGGATTTATCCAGCCTTCGTCTGGTGAAATTCGAATACAGGTAGACACGGAGACAGGTACACAGGTAGACAGGTACACAGGTACACGATCGCCAACCGACCTTCATCTTTCATCTTTCATCCTTCATCCTTCATTCATCGCCTGGGTCCCCCAACGCCCCCACCTCTTCCATGACACCATCGCCGCCAACATCCGTCTTGGCAAACCCGATGCCACCGACGAGGAAGTCATTCACGCCGCCAAAGCCGCGCACCTGCACGACTTCATTGAAACCCTCCCCGACAAATACGAGACCGTCATCGGCGAAGGCGGCGCGCGTCTCTCCAGCGGACAGGCCCAGCGCCTCGCCCTCGCCCGTGCCTTCCTCGTGGACGCTCCTCTCCTTCTCCTCGACGAACCCACCTCCAGCCTCGACCCTGAGACCGAATCCCTCCTCGAAGAATCCACCCGCCGCCTCATGCAGGGACGCACCGTCCTCACCATCGCGCATCGCCTCAACACCATCTTCCGCGCCGACCAAATCATTGTCCTCGATGAAGGCAAAATCGTCGAACAAGGCGCGCATGGGGAACTCATACAACAAAAGGGTGTGTACGCGGAGATGGTAAAAACGTATCAAGGTGAAAATACAGAGTCAAAAGTCGAAAATCAAAAGTCGGGGGCTTCCGACCTGCGACCTGCGACCTGCGACCGCCAATTACCCATCACTAATTACCAATTACCGTCCAATCCCCAATTACCAATCGCCAATTACCAATCGTCAATCGTCAATCGTAAATCCCAAATCCTCCCCCGCCTCCTCGCCTTCCTCGAGGGCAACTGGCATCTCGTGGCCCTCTCCATCCTGCTCGGCGCGGGGACCATCGGCGCCAGCATCGCGCTCATGGGCACCTCCGCATGGCTCATCTCCACTGCCGCGCTACATCCCTCGATTGCCGATCTCGGCGTCTCGGTCGTCGGCGTACGATTCTTCGGCATTGCCCGCGCCGTCTTCCGCTATACAGAGCGCCTCGTCTCGCACGATGTCACATTTCGATTACTTTCACACCTGCGCGTCTGGTTCTACGAAAAACTGGAACCCCTCGCTCCCGCCCGCCTGATGGAGTTTCGCGCCGGCGACTTGCTGGCGCGCATCGTCGGCGATGTGGAGACGCTGGAAAACTTCTACGTGCGCGTCGTCTCCCCGCCGCTGACTGCCGCCCTCGTTGGCCTCTTCACCGCCCTCTTTCTCGCCTCATTCGACCCCGCGCTGGCTCCCGTTTACCTGACCTTTTTCCTCGCCCTCGGCCTGTTCCTGCCCCTCCTCGCGCAGACAACCAGCCGCCGTCCCGCCGCGCAGACCATCTCCCTGCGCGCCGACCTCCACTCCCGCCTCGTGGACGGCATCCAGGGCATGGCCGACCTGCTTGCCTATGGCCGCGGCGGAGAACGACTGAAGCAAATTGCATCCACAAGCAACAACTACGGCAACGCCCAACGCCGCATGGCGCGCGTGACAGGCATCCATTCCGCCCTTTCCACTCTGCTGACCAACCTCGGCATGTGGACGGTGCTTTATTTGTGCATCCCGCTGGCCGTATCGGGTGAACTGGCTGGCCCCATGCTTGCCTCATTGACTCTGCTGACCTTCGCCTCCTTCGAAGCCGTCACTCCCCTGCCCCTCGCCGCGCAGATGTGGAACGCCTCGCGCGAGGCAGCAAAGCGATTGTTTGAGGCCGTGGATACGCAGCCAGTGATCAGTGATCGGTTATCAGCGCCCAGTGAACAACCGCAGAGCGCCAATTACCAATTACAAATTACCGACTTGACATTCACCTACCCCAACACCTCCACCCCCGCCCTCGACCGCGTGACCTTCGACCTTCAACCCGGCAAGTCCATCGCCATCGTCGGGCCGAGCGGCGCCGGGAAGAGTACGATCGCCAATCTACTGCTGCGCTTTTGGGAGTACGAGTCGGGCGAGATCCGTTTGGGCGGCGAATCGCTCCAAGCGCTGAATCAGGACGAGGTCCGCGCGCGAATCGGGCTCATCTCGCAGAACGCGTATTTCTTCAACGCATCCGTCCGCGAGAATTTGCGCTTCGCGCGGCGCGGGGTCACGCAGGAGGAGATCGAGGAGGCGGCGCGGTCCGCGCAAATTCACGATTTTATTTTGAGCCTGCCGAAGGGCTACGATACATTGATCGGCGAGCAGGGACTCAGACTCTCGGGCGGCGAACGTCAGCGGCTGGCGATTGCGCGCGCCATCATTAAAGACGCGCCGATTTTGATTTTGGACGAACCCACCGCCAACCTCGACGCGTTGACCGAAAAACAAATTCTCGAAACCCTGTTCGCCTTGATGAAGCGCAAGACATCCCTGCTCATCACCCACCGCCTGGTGGGGTTGGAAAATGTGGATGAAATTCTCGTGCTGCATCATGGCCGCATCGTCGAACGCGGCGCGCAGGCGGATTTGCTGGCGCGCGGCAGGTTGTACCGCAGATTGTGGGATTTGCAAAATCGCATCTTTGAGGCATAATTTGCCCATCACCTATATTGTGGAGGGCTGGAATGACCAAAAGCCGAAAACAGCGCAAGGCCAAAAAACTAGCGCGCGGACAAGCTAAAAAGGACGCCAAACCTTTGGTTGCCAGGAGAGGCTCGCGCGTGTGGTCGTTCAACCACTTTCGCTCGGTTGTGCTTACCCGCCTGCTCGATGACCTCTATAATCTGGAGCAAAGTGGAATCAAGGACGAGTATTGCCAGAAGATCACCGCGGCGCTGAACTACTTCGGAAATGCCGCCACGGACATCCCTTCGGCCGCTCCGCTCCTGGGACCCATCTACAAGGATATCGAGAAATTCACGGAACTTTACCAGAGATGGAACGACGTGAAAGGAAAGGATGCAGATAAAGTGGAGGAGCGCCGCGCTCTGCGCCTGAAACTGAAAGCCCAGCGTCACCACATCACCAACAAGGCGCGTAAATTGCAGGTCGCTATTGACGAGAAACTGGATGCAAAACTGCTCGAGGCAGGTTACCAGGCCTTGGCGGGATTGATCACGGCCGTGCCCGACCTGTTCAGCGGACTTGGCAAAGCCTTAACCGCCTATGCAAAACGAGGCGGCACTTCCTGAGAAACCTGCTTGCATCACCCGAATGAGCGTGCTATAATGCAGTCAACATCCCCGATTCTTTACAACCCAGACTCGCCCCGTTTTTGCAGGCCTGCCTCCTTGCCGGGTCGCGAGCCACCCCACTAAATTTGAAAGAAATTCCCTCATCACACAATCTCTGAATCGAAACTTCCGCCCATGCCTGGGGGCATAGGCCATCTTGACATTCCCAACTCAAACCCAAGTGGAAGGAAACATGAACATTCTCGAACTCGAAAACGAACCTCTGGCAAAACTGCGCGCCCTCGGCAGAGACCTGAACGTCCAGAATGCAAATCGCATGAAAAAGGAAGCCTTAATCATACGCATTCGTCAGGCTGAAGCCGAAAAGGAGGGCGTCGAAGTGCGCGGCGGAATCCTCGAGATCATGAACGAGGGCATCGGCTTCCTGCGTTCCGAGAACTACCGCATCAGCGATACCGACGTGTACGTCTCGCAGGCACAACTCCGCCGCTACGACCTGCGTTCGGGAGACCTGATCATCGGGCCGGCGCGTCCGCCGCGTGAGTCGGAACGTCATTACGGCCTGCTCAAAGTCGAGACGGTCAACGGCGTGGACCCCGAGGAGGCGCGCCGCAGACCGAACTTCGAAAACCAGACCCCGATCTTCCCGGACCAGCGGTTCGACCTCGAGACGAATCACGACTCGCTGGCCCCGCGCATGATCAACCTGATCGCACCCATCGGCCGCGGCCAGCGCGGACTCATCGTCTCGCCACCCAAAGCGGGGAAAACAACCATCCTGAAGCAAATCGCCAATTCGATTTCAACCAAATATCCGGACGTTCACCTGATGGTCGCATTGATCGGCGAGCGCCCCGAGGAAGTGACCGACATGGATCGCTCCGTGGACGCCGAGGTCATCGCCTCCACCTTCGACGAGCCGGTCACCTCGCACGTCCGCACCGCCGAGATCGCATTAGACCGGGCTAAGCGCCTGGTGGAGATCGGCCGCCACGTGGTAATCTTAATGGACTCGATCACCCGCCTGGCGCGCGCTTACAATTTGGTCGTCAACCCGTCCGGCCGCACACTTTCGGGCGGCATGGATCCCTCGGCGTTGTACCCGCCGAAACGTTTCTTCGGCGCGGCGCGTAACATCGAAGAAGGCGGTTCGCTGACCATCATCGCCACCTGCCTCGTGGACACCGGCTCACGGTTGGATGATGTCGTCTATGAAGAGTTCAAAGGCACTGGCAACATGGAACTGCACCTCAGCCGCCGATTGCAGGAACGCCGCATCTTCCCGGCTGTGGACATCGAGCGCTCGTCCACCCGCCGCGAAGATCTTCTGCTCGGCCCCGACCTGCTTCAGCGTGTCTGGCTCATGCGCCGCATGTACATTCAGATGACGGCGCCGCAACCGCAGGGCGCGGGCATGGATCCCGCCGTGGCCACCGAGGCGATCATCAACCGCATGATCAAGTCGCGCAACAACGAGGAGTTCCTCAAGACGCTCACCGACGATCTATGATCGAAAAATTTCTGACGTTCTGGAATAACAATCGCTTCAACATCCTCGCCTGGCTGGTGACCGCGCTCGTCGTGGCCGCGCTGCTGGGCGGGACCTTCGCGTGGACCCGCTCCTCGGCTGCCGCCCCGGCCATGGTCCCGCAGCCGACCGCCGCGCCGGACGAGAATCCGCCCGCGGTGGAAGCGCCATCCGCGGTCGCCGCCGGCAGTTCATCCCCGGCCATCGAGCGCAGGATCCAATTGGAAACGAACATTCCAGAACGGCCGCGCTACAAAGTAGTCACGTATACCGTGAGGCGCGGCGATTCGGTTTTTGCGATTGCCAGGAACTTCGAGATCGAACCCGAAACCTTGCTATGGGCCAATTACGACACACTGCAAGATGACCCGCACAGCCTGAAACCTGGCATGGTGCTGAATATCCCGCCGACCGATGGAATCTACTATCAGTGGAAGGAAGGCGATTCGGTCGAATCGGTGGCGGCGGACTTCGACGCGGAGGCCGAGGCGATCCTCAGCTGGCCGGGCAACGACATTGACCTGACCGACCCCACCATCCCGCCCGGCACCTGGGTGATGGTGCCCGGCGGCGCGCGTGAGTTCGTGCAGTGGATCATTCCCACCATCGCGGGCGACAACTCTGGCACATCCTCTGTTGGCGGTAGTTCCTGCGGGGGCGGCGCAGTTGGCTCGATCACCAACTGGCCCACAGACAATCATTATCTCTCCGGCAACGATTACTGGTCCGGCCACCTGGCCATTGACCTGGCCGCGGGCGAAGGCGCGCCAGTCTACGCGGCCGGTGCAGGCGTGGTGACCATGGCCCAGGGCGGCTACAACTATGGGTATGGCAACGTCATCCAAATCGACCATGGGAACGGTTACGTCACCTTGTACGCTCACCTGAGCGTCATCGGCGTGAGTGTTTGCGAAAGCGTCGGCCCCGGTCAATGGATCGGCGCGGCGGGCAACACCGGCAACTCGCAGGGCGCGCATTTGCACTTCGAGGTGCGCCTGAACGGCGGCTTCGTCAACCCCTGGTCCGTGCTTCCGTAATGGAACAGGAGTATCGCGAGGCGCTCGCCTCTCTTCCCATTTCTTCCATCCGTTTTTTCCAACAGATCGGTTCCACCAACGACGAGGCCCTGCAATGGGCATCCGAGGGCGCGCCCGACTTGTCCCTCGTCATCGCCGAGGAGCAGACGAAAGGCCGCGGCCGTGCGGGACGAAAATGGTCCACCCCGCCCGGAACGGCGCTTGCCTTCAGCTTGATCCTGCGCCCCGCGGCAACCGACGCTGTTTCCCCTTCCCTCTTGACCGGCCTGGGCGCGCTGGCGCTGGTTGATGCGCTCAATTCGCACGGGTTCTCGCCGCAGATCAAATGGCCCAATGATGTTTTGCTGGGAGGGAAAAAGGCGGCCGGGATTCTGGTCGAGTCAGCATGGACGGGAGAAAAAATGGACTATGCTGTGGTCGGCGTCGGCGTCAACGTCAAACCCGGGTCCGTACCGCCGCCTGAGGAGGTCTCCTTTCCCGCCGTGTGCGTGGAGGCCGAACTCGGCCAGCCGGTGGATCGCGCCATCCTGCTGCGCGATATCCTCTTCTCAATGGCGGCGTGGCGGGGAAAGATGGGGAAGCCGGCATTCATCAGGGCCTGGGAACAGCACCTGGCGTTCAAAGAGAAAACCGTTCATGTTTGGGCAGAAAACAGATCCCCATTGATTGGCCACATCCTGGGTCTGGAATCCAACGGCGGTCTTCGTCTCCGCACAAATGACAAAACCGTTACGGTACAATTTGGGGAGGTACATCTGCGTCCGGGGCTATGATATACTCTCAAAAACGAGGTGAAAATGTTTGACGGTCTGCGCGAGGATGCGTCCACCAGTCAGTTCGAAGAACCCCAAGAGTTCTTTCCAGAGAGCCGGTCGGTCGGTACGCGGCGTCGCAGACGCGGCCGCTTTCTCGGCATGACCGCCATGCAGAGGTTCATCATCGCCGTGTTCCTCATGCTCGTCACCTGCATGGGGGGAGGCATGTGCCTGCTGTTGACCGGCAGGTTTGCGCTCTGAACCTCGAGAACACCAGTCCCCGGCAATTGCCGGGGACTGGTGTTTATATCAGTTTGGGTTGCTCCTCCACTTGTTCTTCCCCATTTCCATTAACCTTTGCGCCTGCCTTCTTCAGGTCCTCGGCGGAGATGCGCGCAACGGAGGCCACGTAATCTTCCGCCTGCGGCGTGATCAGGCGCACGCCGCGCGTGGCGCGGCCTGACTGCTTGACATCTTTCACCTTTAGGCGCAAAGCCACACCGTTGGCAGTGATAATCGTCAAATCATCGGCAGGCTGGACAACGCGCGCCGAAGTGACCTTGCCGGTTGTGCCCAGCGCCTTCTGGTCAATCGTGGCAATGCCACCCGTGGCGCGTCCTTTGGCAGCATAATCTTTGAGGGGAGTCTGCTTGCCATAGCCGCCGGTGGTGACAATCAACAACGCGCCATCCTTCTCGACTACGTCCATGCTGGTCACTGCATCTCCCTCGGCAAGTCGGATACCCTGTACTCCTCCGGCAGCGCGTCCCATGGCGCGGACTTTGGTTTCGCTGAAGCGCAATGCCTGTCCGTTTTCGGTAACGATGATAATGTCATCTTTGCCGGAGGTCAGGCGCGCCCAGCCGAGGGTGTCGCCCTCCTCCAGGGTCATGGCGATCAAGCCCGAGGGTCGGACGGAAGCGAATTCCTCCATGTCCACGCGCTTGACCTTGCCGCGTGCGGTCGCCAACATGCAGTAGTTATGACTCGAGAAGTCCCCCACCGCGATGGCCGCGGTCACGCGCTCGTTGTCATCCAGCGACAGGACATTGACGAGCGGGATGCCTTTGGCAGCGCGATCCGCATCAGGGATTTGATAAACCTTCTCGGAATAGACTTTGCCCTTGTCCGAGAAGAACAACATCGTGTCGAGACTTCGAGCGGGAATCAGGGCAACGACTTCGTCCTCATCTTTGGTGGTGTGACCCATCACTCCGCGTCCGCCGCGGCTCTGGGACTTGAAGACCGCGGCCGCCACGCGCTTGACGTAACCGCGCTCGGTGAGACTGATGAGTACCGCCTCGTCATGGACGAGATCCTCTTCGCTCAAATTCTCTTTTGCCTCGACGGCGATCTTCGTACGGCGGTCGTCGCCGAATTTCTCGGCCAGTTCCTTCAAGTCGGTCTGAATGAGCGCCAGGATTTTCTTTGGATGGGCAAGCAAATCTTCGAGATGGGCAATTTGCTGAGCGACTTGTTTCGCCTCTTCTTCGATCTTCCAGCGTTCGAGCGCAGCCAGGCGGCGCAACTGCATGTCGAGAATGGCCTGCGCCTGGAGTTCGCTCAACTTGAAACGCTTCATCAGGCTGGTTTTGGCCGCATCTGCGTCCTCAGCCTCGCGGATGGTCCTGATAACCGCATCAATGTTCGCCAGCGCGATGAGCAAACCGTCGAGGATGTGGGCGCGGGCCCGCAGTTTCCCCAGTTCGTGGGTCGAACGGCGGACGACGACCGTCTGGCGATGCTCGATGAAAATCTGCAACGCCCGTTTGAGCGGCAGGGTGCGCGGTTCGCCGTCTACGAGAGCCAACATTTGTGCGCCGAACGTGGACTGGAGCGGCGTAAATTTATATAACTGGTTGAGTACCTTCTTGGGCTGTGCGCCGCGTTTGAGTTCGATGACGATGCTCATGCCGCGCTGGTCGGATTCGTCTCGCAGGTCCGAGATCATGTCTATCTTATCCCCGCGCACCAGTTCGGCAATGCGTTCGATCAGCGTCGTCTTGTTGACTTGATAGGGAATCTCAGTAATGACAATCTGGTGACGGCCGCCTTTGGTCTCCTCGATGTGGGCGGTGCCGCGCAGGACGATGCGGCCCTTGCCCGTGCCATAGGCCTGCTCGATGCCCTCGCGCCCGACGATGATGCCACCCGTCGGGAAATCGGGCCCGGGGATGCGCTTCATCAATTCTTCGACGGGAATGTCATCCATGCGGCTGTGGTGATCAATCAGGAAGCATAGACCGTCCACCAGTTCGCGCAGGTTGTGAGGCGGGATGTTGGTCGCCATGCCTACGGCGATGCCCGACGACCCATTCAGGAGCAGATTCGGGACGCGCGAGGGGAGGACGGTCGGTTCTTCGAGCGAATCGTCGAAGTTCGGCGCGAAGTCCACCGTATCCTTGTCAATGTCAGCCAGCATTTCCTCGGCCAGTTTGTGCAGGCGCGCCTCGGTGTAACGCATGGCCGCAGGCGCGTCGCCGTCAATCGAGCCAAAATTACCCTGTCCGTCCACCAGCAGGTAGCGCATGGAAAAATCCTGCGCCATGCGCGCCATGGTCTCGTAGACGGCCGAGTCGCCGTGCGGATGATATTTGCCCAGCACCTCACCCACAATACGAGCGGACTTTTTGTACGCCGAGTTGGAACGGATGCCCAATTCCTGCATGGCGTACAGGATGCGGCGATGGACGGGCTTCAAGCCGTCGCGTGCGTCGGGCAGGGCGCGCGCCACAATCACGCTCATGGCGTAATCGAGGTAGGCGGCGCGCATCTGCGAGTCGATGTCAACTTGTTGAACGATGCCGATTTCCATATGCAATCCTGTGGAGTAATGTTAAACAGGCACAAAAAGACACGAAGACTTATGCTTCACGGCTTCGTGTCTTCCTTATGATGAAGCGCAATGTGACTACATGGCAATTATACCACTCCGCTCTACCCCTCCCGCCTCTGGCGCAGAGGTGGAAACGAGAGATGTCAAACAAAAAAACCCGCCTTCCAGCGGGTCTCGTCACAGTGCCGAAGGAGGGACTTGAACCCTCATGAGATTGCTCTCACTACGCCCTGAACGTAGCGCGTCTGCCAATTCCGCCACTTCGGCCTGCGTGCCTGCCTATTTTATCTCAAACGGTTTTTTTGTCAACGGAGAACGGACATCGTTTGTACATATCCCGTTTATTTCCTCTAAATCACGCGCTTTTAGAATCCATGCCGAGATGAGGAACAAATCGAAGGCCTCGTTCGTCGCTCCTGCATCCCTTTCATAACTGTATGGTAATTTCATTACAGTACCGTTAGGGGATATATCTTTTTGCTTCAGGAATCGTTAAACTGTTTAGAGAGAACAAAGAAAGGAGGACCCAATGTTCATCGTCGCAGTCGTAATCTGCATCCTGCTCATCGCCCTGCTGGCTGGCGCGGACTTGTTCATAGCGCAGTACAATGCGGACGAGCTGAGCAACATGGGTATCGAGCACAAATGATGGATACCCCTTCCCCCTAGCCCGATGCGAATCTAAAA
The DNA here is from genome assembly GCA_034435275.1 of Anaerolineales bacterium. Taxonomy (GTDB): domain Bacteria; phylum Chloroflexota; class Anaerolineae; order Anaerolineales; family Villigracilaceae; genus JBFMCC01. The sequence continues at coordinate 30,556 of DAOTXP010000014.1, forward strand.
CGCGTCGGGCATTTTTATTTCTCGAATTTTTCTACCGACCGTTCGGTAGGACTCTCGGATTTGAGATATAATACACAAAATACCGCGCGGAGCCGCCCCATGGACCTCACCCTCTCCCCCGAACACCAAATGACGCAAAGGATGGTGCGCGACTTCGCTCAAAAAGAAATCACACCCGCCATCAAGGAACACGACCGCAGACAGGAACCCATTCCGTGGGTGCTTGCGCGCATGAGCGAACTTGGCATCCTCGGCATCTGCTTCCCCACCCGCTTCGGCGGCCAGGGCATGGACTACCTCTCCCTCGGCCTGGCCTGCGAGGAACTCGAAGCCGTGGACACCCACCTGCGCGTGGTGATGTCGGTGCACACGGGTCTGTGCGCGATGACCATTTTTCAGTGGGGAACCGAAGAACAGAAGCAAAAATTCCTGATTCCCCTGGCAAGAGGCGAAAGGATCGGCTGTGGCGCGTTCACGGAATCAGGCATGGGGTCCGACGTGGCCGCGATGCGGACGTCCGCCAAACGCGACGGCGGACACTACATCCTGAACGGCGAGAAGATGTGGATCTCCCTCGCCTCCAAAGCGGACCTGGCGCTGGTCACCGTTAAAACAAACCCCTCCGCCTCCAGGCCGTCCGAGGCACTCTCCACCTTCATCGTGGACCTCGCCTCCCCCGGCGTGACGCGCGGCGACCTCCACGGCAAGCTTGGGGTCCGCGCGGGCTCGACGGGCTGGATCGCGTTTCAGGACACGAAAGTCCCTGCCGAGAATCGCATCGGCGAAGAGGGCGAAGGGTTCAAGATCACCATGTCCGCCTTCGACCATGGACGCTATACCGTGGCCTCAGGCGCGGCGGGAATCGTCCGCGCCTGTCTCGAAGCCAGTGTAAAATACGCAAAGACGCGCCAGACGTTCGGCAAGCCCATCGCGGAGCATCAACTCATTCAAGAGAAGATCGCCAAAATGTCGCAGGATTACGAGATCGCGCGATTGCTGTATTACCAGGTCGGCTGGATGAAGAACCAGGGCAGGCGCTGTACCCGCGAGACCTCGTTCGCGAAAAAGTTTGCTACCGAAGCGTCGTTTTCCGCCGCCAGCGAAGCCATCCAGATCCACGGCGCGTACGGCTACAGCGACGAATACGACGTGGAGCGTTACCTGCGAAACGCCCGAGGCGCCATGATCTACGAAGGCAGTTCCGAAATCCAGACCCTGATTCAGGCAGGCTACGCCCTCGGCGAGCGGACCGACAAGCCCCTGCATTGTGAACTCCCCGCCTATGACGAGGCGTTTTGGCAGGGATAGGAAGGTGAAAGATGACGCAACCCTTTCACACCAAAATTGACAAGACCATCCAGACTGCGGCGGGGCTGGTCGTGCTAGAGAATCCCGCTGGCTTTCCACGTTATGACTCAAACCTGTACTGCCTCGCCGCCAATGAACGAATCGTCTGGAAAGCAGAAAAACCCGAACCGAACACGCTGTATCAGCGCGTGCGCATCAGCGACGACGGATTGAATCTCTCCGCGTACACCCTCAGCGGCCACGCCTGCGAGATTGACTTGAAAACAGGAAAACTCATCAGTTTCGTGGGCATGAAATAATCCTTTCCGTCATTGCGAGCGACGAAGCAATGACAGGGAAAACGCAAACGAATTTCACGGAGGTTCCATTGAAAATCATCGCCTGCATCAAGCAAGTGCCCGACTCAGAAGCGAAGGTAAAAGCCGAGAACGGGCAAATCACGTGGGGGGACGCGCCGCTGGTCATCAACCCGTTCGACGAGTACGCGGTCGAAGGCGCGCTCCAGCAGAAGGAGGCCCACGGCGGAACGGTCACCGCGCTGTGCATCGGGCCCGAGTCCGCCAGGGAGGCTCTCAAACACGCCCTCGCCATGGGCGCGGACGAGGCGATCCTCGTCTCGGACGCGGCTCTCGGCGCGCTCGATACGCTCGGCGCGGCGCGCGTGCTGGCCGCGGCCATCCAAAAGATCGGCGGCGCGGACATGGTCATGTTCGGCCGCCAGACCCTCGACGACGGCTCCGGCGTCACCGCCGCGCAGACAGCGCGCGTTCTCGGGTGGCCGATGCTCGGGCTGGTGGGCCAGATCAAAGTCGAGGGGGGAAGCGTGCAGGTCTCGCGCGTCATCGAGGAGGGGCGGCAGAACGTCAGCGCCAAACTGCCTGCCGTGCTCAGTCTCGTGCAGAGCATCGGCGAGCCGCGCTACCCGTCGTTCATGGGCATCCGCAAGGCCTCGAAAGCCGAAATCCCCGTCTGGTCGTTGGGCGATCTCGGCATCGGCGCGCCCGCGCCCATCGTGACCCGCGCCGAACTCATCACCCCGCCCAGCCGCGAAGTAACCTGCGAGATCATCACGGGCGAAAGCCCCGCCGAAATCGCGGACAAACTCGCCGACAAAATTCTCGCGGAGAAGGTGCTATGAAAACCTTTGTCTACATTGACCACTTCAAGGGCCAGGTCCAGCCTGCTTCGTGGGAGGCGCTCGGCGTCGCCAAAAGTTTCGGCGAGGCCAGCGCGGTCATTTTTGGATCGGGACTCGACGCGCTGGTCAAGGCCGCGTTCGAATTCGGCGCGGACGAAGTGCTGGCCGCGGACGACGCCGCGCTGGCGGATTACCGCGCCGAGGCCTACGCCTCCACCCTGTCCGCGCTCGCCTCTGCCCGGACCCCCGACCTGATTCTGTTTCCGACAACGACTCGCACCCGCGAGATGGCCGCCATGGCCGCCGTGGACCTGAACGCGGGCGTGCTGATTGACCTGACCGGTCTCGCGCTCGAGGGCGACAAACTGGTTGCAACGCGTCCGATCTACGAGGGCAAGTTGTACGAGAAGGCCGTTTGCTCGGGCAAGCCCGTCATTGCCACCCTGCGCGGACGCGCCTTCCCGCGCCCCGCACAGGATTCGTCGCGTTCAGGCTCTGCGACGAAGGTCGAGGCCAAGGCCGAGTCGCCTGTGACCGTCGAAGGCTACGACGTGGCCGAGCAGGCCGTCAGCGTGGCCGACGCGGGCGTGGTCGTCTCGGGCGGACGCGGCGTCTCGAACAATCCATCCCTCACGCCACCCGCCGGCATGGATGAAAAACAGGCCGAAGTCTGGCGCGCCCAGCAGGGCTTCGCGCTCATCACCGACCTGGCAAACGTGCTGGGCGGCGCGGTCGGTGCCTCGCGCGCGGCCGTGGACGGCGGTTATATTCCATACTCGCATCAGGTTGGGCAGACGGGCAAGGTCATTACGCCCGACCTGTACATCGCCTGCGGCATCTCCGGCGCGATCCAGCACCTGGTCGGAATGAGAAACGCGAAATTGATCGTCGCCATCAACAAGGATGCTGAGGCCCCGGTCTTCAAGCAGGCGCATTACGGCGTAGTCGGCGACCTGTTCCAGATCGTCCCCGCGTTGACGGAAGCGTTCAAGAAGAAGCTGGGGAAATAACTCGTAAGGCGCAGAACGTGAGAAGAGCCGGATGCGTTTGCATCCGCCTCTTTTTGATTGCAAAATGCTTTGTTGCAAACATTCATCATTCCATCGTCCTGAGGCAGAGATGAAGGGTTGTTGATCAGTCGCCTGCGCTTCGTCTTCGGCCCTTCGGCAGGCTCAGAGCCTCCGCTCAGCGCGGTGCTGGAAATAACGGCAACAGAGCAATTGCAAATCCATTTACGGAAGGATAAAGAATCTCAATATCTCCTTGAAAATGTGAAAACAATCCTTCAGAATCCTTGACAAATTTGAAACAATATTTATAATATCAATAATAACGTGGCAGGAATTTAAAATTTCCTTGTGCCAACTTAAGAAAATCGAGGCAGAATGAAAAATCCCAATCAACCCGTCCCCCAGCACTGGGCAGTTCGCTTCTTTACCATCTGGACCGGCCAGGCTTTTTCGTTGTTTGGCTCCGCGCTGGTGCAGTTTGCACTGGTCTGGTGGCTGACGCAGAAGACCGGCTCCGCCGTGGTCCTGACGACTGCCGCGCTGGTGGGCATGTTGCCGCAGGTGGTAATCGGTCCGTTTGCCGGCGCGCTCGTGGACCGCTGGAATCGCCGCGTCATCATGATGGCCGCGGACGCAACCATCGCGGCCTTTACCATTCTCCTGATCTGGCTGTTCGCCACAGGACAGATTCAAATTTGGCATGTGTACGCCGTCATGACGGCCCGTTCATTGGGCGCCGCGTTCCACTTCCCCGCCATGTTCGCCTCGACTCCCCTGATGGTGCCCGAAAAGCACCTCACCCGCGTCAGCGGCCTGAATCAAACTCTGATGGGGTTGATGAACATGATCGCCCCGCCCATCGGTGCGCTCCTGCTCGAAGTGATGAGCACGCAGGGCATCCTGATGATCGACGTGGTCACCGCCGCGCTTGCCATCCTGCCGCTGTTCTTCTTCTCCATCCCCCAGCCTGAACGCAGGGAATCCGAAGCGCATGGACGAAAACCCGGCCTGTTGGGCGACGTGCGTGCCGGCCTCGATTACATCCGCGGCTGGCCCGGGATAGTCGCTATCCTCAGCATGGCATTCTTTCTGAACTTCCTGCTCACGCCCGCAGGCGCGCTCACGCCTCTGCTCATCACCAAGCACTTTGGGAAGGGCGCACTCGAATTCGGATTAATGGATTCAGCCTGGGGTTTCGGCGTGATCGCCGGTGGACTGATCCTGGGTGCATGGGGCGGCTTCAAGAAAAAGGTTGCCACAGCGATGATGGGCATCATCGGCATTGGGATGGGCGTTGTCGTGGTTGGCCTGGCTCCCTCCACCGCATTTGGCCTGGCGCTGGCGGGCATGGCCTTCGCGGGTGTGATGAACCCGATCACCGATGGCCCGCTCAACGCACTTCTGCAGACCATCGTCCGCCCGGACATGCAGGGCCGCGTCATGTCCCTCGTCGCCAGCGGCGCCACCGCCATGACCCCGCTTGGTCTGCTCATCGCAGGCCCCATCTCCGACGTGATCGGCATCCGCGCCTGGTATTGGATTGCAGGCCTCCTCACTCTGCTCATGGGCGCGGCGGGCTTTTTCATCCCCGCTGTCATGAACGTGGAAAACAATCACAATGGCCAGGTGGAAAGTCCTCCAACTCAGGTTTTGCAAACCTCGGCAGATTAACTGCCCCATCGAAAACGACAGGCCCGCGCCTTCCCGGACGCGGGCCTGATTCCGTTAGAGCGGCTTAATCGTCCCCTCCGCCGCCCTCGTCATCGGGATTATTGCTGTCATGACAGGCAGTGCAGGTCGCCGAATACAAATTGACCGTGTGACAATCGCGGCACGACGCGCCGCCATGATTGACGCCGCGGCCGCCCTCATCTGCGATGCCTGGATGCGAGCCGTAATAAGGCGCATACCAGTTGCTGGTGGTGTGACAGGTCTCGCAATCCGTCCCGAACATGCCCGCGTGGAACGGCGGGTCGGCATGACAGGAAACACACGCGGCGGACAACCCCGCGAACTGGCCTGCGGCATGGCATCGTTCGCAAGTCACGCTGGCATGTGCGCCCGTCAACGGGAAGTTACTCAGGTTGTGGTCAAAGGCGGCATTCGCCCAATCGGTGGGAGTGTGACAAGCGCCGCAGTCTGTGCCAAAGCGCCCGTTATGCTCGTCATCCTGGCGGTGGCAGGCATAACAGTCTGCCGGCGTATCTTTGTACTGTCCGTTGGCGTGGCACCCTTCGCAGGCGACCTCCATATGTTCGCCCTCGAGTTTGAAAGCGGACAGGTTGTGGTCGAATGTGGCATTTTCCCAGTCGGACGGGTTGTGGCACGCCGCGCAATCCACACCGAAGCGACCGTTGTGTTCGTCGTCCTGGCGGTGGCAGGAATAACAGCCGGTGGGCGCGGATTTCAAATCAGCCAGTGAGCGCGCGTCGAGGTGGCATTTGGTACAGATCACTTCGGCGTGCTTTCCCTCCAACGCAAAACCGACGCGGCTATGATCGAAATGCACGCCGTAGGTGTCAATGCCGTCATGGCAGGCAAGACAATCACCGCCCCAGCCAAGCAGGTGGGCGGTGGTAAAGGCTACGTCAATCTGGCGGTGACAGTCGGCGCACACGGCCTGATCGAAGAGAGCCATATCCTGCGCATGGCAATCGGAGCAGGCAAACGGCGCGCGGTCGGGCTTGCGCACATGCGCGGCCAGCGAATAGCCAAGCGCCTCGTGCGGGAAGTTTCCATTCTTGACAAGAGTCAGCGGCGCGTCGGGGCCGCGATGCTCGGGGTGACATTGGGCGCAACCCAGGTTCGGGGTCTGAATTTGAATCGCCCCGTGCAGGGAGGCGGGATCGGATTGCTGGGCTGCCACGTCCGCGTGGCAGGCTATGCAGCGGTCGTCCATCCGTTCGGAAAAATTCCACGGCGCGGGGTGGCAGGCGGCGCATTCCTGGATGTCCGCATGGGAGGCCGCGCCGCCCAGCATCGGACCGGACTGGGAGTTCAAATCGCCCGCGCTGAACATGCTCCCGCCGCTGGCAAAGGAGACCCCGACGATCACAAACAATGTCAGGAGCGCCGAAAAAATGGCTGTGGCAGAAAAACATCCGAGTCGACTGTTTCGCATGTTCCCACCTCCTATCGCCCAAAAGTGACGTAATACAACGCCGCGCCGATGTGAACGAAGGCCGCTGCGAACAGCGCCATGCCCAGCGGGATGTGTACAGTGTGCCAGAGTGCCATCAAACGGCGTGCCTGCCTGAGGGCCTCCTGCGGGAGCGTGCCTTCGATCTCGAGTCCGTCAACAGTGCGCGGGATGCGCGTAAAAATATAGCGGCCGACAAAACCGCTGATCACGATGATGACCGTGAACAGTGTGGTCACCCCGGCCAGCCCATTGAACTTCCAGGAAGTGTGCAAGAGCACCATGTACGGCCCGACCAGTCCGGTGAAGATGTGAAATTCCAGCCAGGACGACATGCGCCCCCAGCGCGCACTGCGGCTGCGCTTGCGCAGGCTGTAGAGTGTCTCGGTCATCAGCATCAGGAGGAAGCCGAAGATTCCCAGGCTGTGACCGAAAAAATCACCTGCCGAGGGAATCCCGCGCGTGAGGATGACAACCCCTGCATAGACTCCCGTAATGAAGATGGCGGCGACGAACGCCAGCCATAATTCCTTGCCTCTCAGCATCGCAACCTCTCACTAGTATAATTTTCAGGCCCGCGCTACCCACCCGCGCCAAAAGTCGGCGAGCAAGTCTGCAATCGGCGCATCGGGCGCGAGTAGTTTTTCGCGCACCGCGGAAATGTCAGCGCCGCCCGCGATCATCTTCTGCAGGGGTATCGAGAGCGTCTGATCGCCCATGACGACCGCGCCCAGCAGGGACTTCTCGCCGACGATCAAACGCAGGCGATTGACCTCGAAACCGGTCTGCGCAACAATGGCGTTCGGCAATTGACGCCAGGTCTCGCTGTCGCCGCGGGCAATGCTGACCAGGTCGTCGTCGCGGCCGCGGCCGACTGTGCCAATGATCGTGGTCGTCAGCCCCGCCAGCCGCGTGACATTGAACGGCACGCCCTTGACGTAGGCCTGCTTCCGCCCGCACATGTTGAGTCCCGCCGCCCAACCCTGTTCCCGCGCCGGCCCCCAAAGGCTATCCAGGATCGACCTGCCCGAAAGCGGATCGTAGACCTGCGCCACGTCGCCTGCCGCGAAAATGTCAGGATCGTTCGTCTGCAAATATTCATTAACAAGAACGCCGCGATCCACCGCCAGGCCGGCTCCCTTCGCCAATGCCACGCGCGGTTGGATGCCGATGGCATAAGCCAACAGGTCACAATGCAGGGTGCGCCCGTCCAGCAAACGGACACCCGCCACGCGCCCGCGCTTGCCGAGCACTTCCACCACCTCGGCGTGATGAATCAGTTCCACACCCTCCTCGCACAGACGATGTTCCACGATCTGCGATTCGCTTGCGTCCAGCACATTGCTCCAGTAACGGCCGCCGCGCAAAAGGTATTGCACTCTGACCCGATGCGCGATCAGGCCCTCGACCAGTTCCAGCGCGGTGATTCCGCCTCCCACCACCGCCGCACGGCGGGAACGCTGCGCCAGCATCTCGATTCGACGGGCATCCGCCATGTGATCCAGTTTGACTACGCCCTCCAAGTCTGCACCGGGCACGGTCAACGGAACGGCCGAGGCGCCCACCGCCATCAACAGGCGGTCATAGGCCAGGCGATTCTTTTCATCGATCTCCAACTGCCGTTCTTCACGAAGAATCCTGGTCACGCGTCCCTTCACGTAACGGATCTTCAGCCTCTGGAAATCCTCGGTTGTGAACGGATACAACTGCTTCTCCCCTGCTTCGCCGGTCAAATAATAGGCCAGACCGGGGCGCGAGTAATATCCGAAGGGATCGTCACTCACCAGAATGATCTCGGCCTCAGCGGGAGAGGGGTGAACCGAGCGAATGGCCTCGATGGCGGCAATCCCCGCCACGCCGCTGCCGAGGATGACGAAGCGGCTCATTTAACGGCCTCCGCGAACAGGTCGGTGCGCTCGAAACGCAGCACCCCGCGCGGACAGCGCGCCACGCACTCACCGCATGTCAAACAGCGGCTGTTATGGATCGGCTCTCCAAGCCAAGCATGGCGGCGCACGTCAATATTGATCGGGCAATTAAAGGAACAAATCCCGCATTGCACACAGCGCGCGGGGTCGGGCGTCACCTGACCGCCAATCGAGGCGGCATGGCGGGCGGCCTCGCTGCGAAATAAACTCTTAATGGACATACGGATGTTATTTTAACAGTCGTCAAACTTCACGGAAAGTTACGTTCCACACCTTTTTGTCACGGCCTTTATGGGCAGCCTCGGCCCAATAAATAAAAACAGGGTTGCATTTCTGCAACCCTGTCGTTCGCAAAACTCTGCCCGAGGCCTGGGTCTTACGAAATCAGGACGACGTTGGCGGCCTGCAAACCCTTCGGCCCTTCTTCGACCGAAAACTCGACCTTCTGATCGGCCTCCAGTTTGCGGTAGCCATCCATCTGCAGCGCGGTGTAGTGGACGAAAACGTCCTCACCATCTTCGCGGCCGATGAAGCCGTAGCCCTTCGTGGCGTTGAACCACTTGACGGTGCCAGTGAATCGTTCAGACATACTTCTTTCTCCTACTGAGAATAAAAATGTCCCGCTCGCCACGTACGCTTTCTACGGACGAACGGGCTTGACGACGGGGGCGAGGGTATCACGCCTCACCGGGCATGTCAAGACCGATTTTTCATTTCCTTCAAAATGGACGCATATCGCGAGGTCAAATGGAACCAGGGCGGTGACCCGCGCGTCTTCGCGATTCCCCGGCGGATGACCGCCCGCAGCCCGTCCGGACCCTCGAACGGAGGCAGCGTTAAAGTGGAGCGTCCCAGCTCGAACGCCGCGTGCGCGTCCGACCCGACCGTGATCGGAATCCCGTGTTCCCGCGCGAACTCCATCGCCCGCGCGTTGAAGCGCGGCAGCATACAGCGCGAATTGAAGCCCTCGATGGCATCCACGAGAGGCAGGATTTCGAGCAAATCATCCAGCCGCCAGCCGCCCTGCCGCCACTCGTCGAACGGATGCGAAACGCTGATGAACGCGCCCTGTCCGCGCAATCGGCGAATGGTCTCTTGAGAGGACAGCCCTGCGGGAATCTCCTCCGTTACGAACGCGGCCAGGATTTCCCCGCGCGTCGTCATGATCTCCTCTCCCACAATGACGCGCTCGGGGTCCAGCGCCTGCGCCGCCTGAGCGCCTGCAATTGTGTTGTGATCGGTCACCACCACGCGGTCAATTCCCCCGTGGCGGCAGGCCGCGACGAGGGCATCTGGCGAGGTGAGCGAGTCCTTGGAGGCGGAGGTGTGGGTGTGGAATTCGACGCGAAAATAATGACGAATGTCCATATCACCATCGTGTTTACACGAAGTATAATTGCTTGACAAACGAAATCGCCAAAGTATATACTAAATCCGCTTCGACGAACAGTTCTGGGACGAAAAGGTAACTAAAGGGTCGGTTGTTTTTATGGAAGCGATTGGCGAGATCATTTTCCGGCTGAATACATTTCTTGACAATTCGTTGCCATGGATGGCAGGCATTGCCCTATCCATCTTCAACGCCTACATGTTCATCAAGTGGATTTGGGATAAAACAAAGGACCAACAGGCACAGGTATCCACATCGATTCAGGTATCAAGGGCTTTTTACTTGTTAGGCATATCGCTCGGTATTCAGGCATTCGTTATCGCCGCATTATACTATTCGCCAGTGTGGGCGCGATGGTTGGAGATCTTCGGAGCAGCATGTGTCTACATTTATTTTCTCACTCGCAAAGAAAGCGACGCGAGGGGTCTGCACACAACCGCCGGGCATCTTTCAATCATCTTCCTCGGCTGGTGGCTTGGGAGTTGGCTGGGCATCATTTTCATTTCAGTGCCAATCTTCGTTGCTTTTTATTATTGGCTATATCGGATTGCCTTAGCAATTGTCCCTGCATCCGATCCAGAGAGTTCGACTGAAGCCCTGGCGAGATTCAAAATGCTGGCTTGGTATATGTGGGGGTTACAATTCCCAGTTTGGGTGGCAAAAGATGATCTGGAACGCGTTGCGGAGGAAAGGATCAAAGGGGACTTGACCAAATCTCTTGGTCAGCCGGGTATGATCTGGGTCCATTCCAATCAGGCAATCGGTATCACGCGCAGCATCCAGTTTTCACGCGTAGAGGGCCCGGGCATAATATTCACGAAGACTTACGAGCGCCCCTATCAAGTTATGGATCTGAGAACGCAGATTCGTACAGCCGAGGTACAAGCCATCTCGAAAGATGGGATTCCATACAAAGCAATAGTCCTGATTGTATTCAACCTGGATAAAGATGCATGGACAGAGGATCAGTACAAAACACTCCGCTTAAAAAATTCGCTGTTGCGGGGCGCCCAATCGCTAGACCGAATCTCCGGAAGTTATAAGTATTCTCGTTCACGCGTCACTGCAGCCCTAAGCATCGAAGGCATCAAGCATACGAGCGTCGAAGGGGAAGCCCGACCGGTTGTCCACTGGGATCACTGGGTGGTCAACACGGTCGCGGAGGCGGCGCGCAACGAGTTGTCGCATCGTCCACTGGATGAATTATGGCGAGCAGCCAACGATGGAAAAGATGCAAATGCATCGAACATCATTGCAAACAATATCAAGTCGGCGGTTGCAGGCAGACTCAAGGAAAATGGCATCAACCTCATCGCCGCCCGCATCGTCAACTTCAATTTTGAAGACAAGGAGGCCAGTAAAGTTTTACAACAGCAGATCGATACTTGGGAATCTCTACGGAACCAGGAAATTGCGAAAACAAGGACCGAAGCCGCAGCGACATCGGTTCAAATCAGGCAGGACGCATTTGCCTACGCGCGTTCCAAGCTCCTCTCGTCCATCGCCCAGGGAGTGGAGCAAATGATGGAGAAACACAAGAACCTTCCAACCAAGTATGTGGTTGCTGTCAGATATCTCACCGCCATCGAAGATTGGATAAGCCAACAGGAAGGGGAGGGCGGAACAAAGATACAGGCCCTCCGCTCGAGGCTTAAGGATTTGAACTTCCCTCAAAGTGGGCAGGTTTAAACCATGGATCATCCGTCCGAGAAATGGCAAACCCTTTACACCAGCGAACAGGCGCGCTGGCAGGATGCCCGCCAGATTTTAACGACCCTCTTGCCGTTAATTGCCTTGGCTCTGGCGAGTGTGGTTTCGGCACTCGTGTTTGTCTCTTCGGATTCGAACCGTTTTATCAATTCATCCAGCACAATCGCCGGGACACTTTCAGCAGGCCTCATGATCCTTATTGTGGTGTTTCCACTAATAGTGGGTATCGTCGGCATAATTCTGATCTTTCGTATGGCGCACAAATGGTTCAAAGATGCTTATCAGCCGCCAAAGAGTACTAACACGAGGCCCTTAATCCTTCGTAGGCTCTTTGGTTACCCACCCCTCCCCCCACCATTGGACACCATGATCAAGTATCCATTTGTCATAATCAAAGATGGGGCGTTATTGAAAGACGAACAGGCCTGGGTCAAATGGTTGGGCGGTCCAACTTCTTTGGTTATCTCAGATGGGAATGCAGTTTATGTGGAACGTGGTAACCGCTTTTCAAGAGTAATCGGTCCGGGGTTGGCCTTCCTGGAAAAACACGAAGCAATAAAAGAAATCGTCGACCTTCGGCCACGAGTGCTTACCCGTAAAATAGAGGCATGGACGAAGGATGGCATCAAAGTCGAATTTCAAACACTGATCAAATTCCGCATCGGTGCAGTTCAGGGAACAGTGTTCCCACAGGACTTGCCTGATATCGCATCCGGGAAAGACGCGAGGACCGCTGGTGAAAATCTACCTCTGTTCCCCTGCGATCCTATCTGTGTAAAAAAGGCAGTGGAATGGGGCAAAGTCGGAAGAGAATTCGTGGACGGAAAAGAGAAACTGGCTTTATTGAAGTGGCCGGAGGGTGTATGGGGTAAAGTGCAGGGCAGGCTTGCCAATTATGTATCTACACATCATCTCGATGAACTTTTCGTGGCGTCAAAAAACAGTCCGTCGGGGCAAATGCTCTCCAGCCGTGAGCGTGAAATCCTGAGAGCAAGACTTGATCAGGACTTAATGGACGAGGCTGGGATAACACTGATTGATCTTCAAATAACTGATTTCAAACTTGATCCGAATATCAATGTAAAGCGGGTCGAAAAGTGGACATCGGAATGGAAAGCAAAAGAGGAAATTCGCAGCGCGAAGGCAGACGCGGAAAAGACCAAGGCAGTGGAAACCGCCCGAGCCGAAGCCCAGCGCGATTTGATTCTACAAATCGCGGATGGATTAAGCGTTGCCAATGAAAAGACATTTGCAGATGCCGTTCTCCTCTCCCTTTCAGGTATTCTCGAACAAAGCCTCGGCGATCCTTATGCGCCTGCATATCTTGCTCACGAGACCCTGGAAACCCTTGAAAAAATCCAGGAATTACTCAAGAAACCGTAGTCCTTTACGGGGAGCCAAATGAATAAAACCTTCGCATACATCCTGAACAAGCTCGAGATCAACGACAACATCATTGCGGACCTACGTCATCGTACCATCAGCGTGAGCAGCCTGGAGCAGGCCAGTACAGTTCTCGCGGAAATTAAGTTCCGCATCGACCTGTGTCTAGAGACTCGTTGTAAAGAGGATAAACCATATTACTTCATGTTTCACGCTTACTGTAATTTATATACAGACAAGAGAGAGGAAGCAGTCAACGCAACCACGTATGCCATTGACGATTTCCGCGTCTGCGGTCTCTCTTGGAACGAGGTGGTTGGACATTGGTTCCTAGGTTCGATTTATGCAACTGAAAGCAGGGGTTACCTGTACCTTGCCGAATTGAACTTGGCGCTGGATATCGCGAACCCGCTCTATCAGGAGCTCATAATTCAGGGTGAATATGAACAAGCCGCAAAATACCAGAAAGTAATTTCAAAGTTAGAAAGCCAAAAACAGACTGCGACAAAAATGGGCACGGGGCCGCTTCGGATGCCGACGGAGTCGCTCAAATTCACAGACGATCTTCCCTCAATGGGCTCGGAAGATTATCTGGTCCTGCCCTGGCTCCCCAGCTACAATGCTGTAAAAGCAACACCAAACGGATTGATCTGGGATCGTCCGGTAAAGGAAATCAGGTCCTCCATCCGCAACATGGAGATCAACAGCAGTCGCTATACGATATATTCACTGCAAAGACAGTCGCCCACCGACCATCAGGTGACTTTGGTCGAGCATGAACAATATGGCTGGGCAAAGGTGGAAGGAAAAAGCATGAATGCGTCCCTTCCGACCTCAATAAATGAGGGAGACCAAATCCTTTTTCACATCAACATCAAGCCTCGCGATGGGGACATTGTGGTTGCATCAGAACTAATGGCTTCCGGCAACTATGCTTATATGGTCAAGAGATACCGCGCCTTGGGCAATGAACTGGTATCGGAGACTAATGACAAGGACCCCGGCCAATCTTACGATCCAATAAAATTGGATGGTCATCACCAAATCCTGGGCATCGTCATTGCTGTAGCCAAGCCTGCTAGATAACACTGAGAACATCATGTCCAACAAATTTGTCGTCGCACCTACAGTTAAAAACACATCTGTCGCTCTCCTCGCCCTCGAATCGACCGTCATCACGCACGGACTGCCGCGGCCGCAGAACTTGGAACTGGCGCGGGCCATGGAAGCGGAAGTGCGGCGCGGCGGCGCGACGCCTGCCACCGTCGCGGTCCTGGATGGGAAGATTCGCGTCGGGTTGACGGATGAGGAGTTGGTCCGGCTGGCCGAGGCCGAATCCCCGCTCAAGATCAGCCGCCGCGACTTCGCCACGGCCATCGCCAAAAAAGCCAGCGGCGGGACGACCGTGGCCGGCACCATGTTCGCCGCGCACCAGGCGGGCATTCGCGTCTTTGCCACGGGCGGGATCGGCGGTGTTCACAAGGAAAGCCGCTTCGACATTTCCACCGACATGCAGACGCTGGCCGACACGCCCATGATCGTGGTCTGCGCGGGGGCCAAATCCATCCTCGACCTGCCTGCCACGCTGGAGACCCTCGAAACACTGAGCGTGCCCGTCGTCGGCTACGGCACGGACGAGTTCCCCGCCTTCTTCAGCCGTTCGAGCGGACTGCCCGTCAGCGCGCGGCTCGACTCGCCGCAGGAGGTTGCCGCGTTCGCCAAGGCTCATTGGGGCATCGGCATGAAGTCCGCCGTGCTGGTCTGCCAGCCGATTCCCATGGAGGATGAAATTCCTCTGGAAGAGATCGAACCCATCGAAGAACAGGCCTCGCGCGAAGCCATCGAAAAGGGAATCACCGGCCAGAGACTCACGCCATTCCTGCTTCAGCGCGTCAACGAATTGACCGCAGGCCGTTCGCTGCACGCCAACCTGGCCCTCCTGCTCAACAACGCCCGCCTCGCGGCGCAGATCGCCAAAGCCCTGTCTCCGCGCAAGACTCGCGCAGTATAATCGAAGCATGAGCAAAAACGAATTCACCCTGTCCATCGTCCTGCACGCCACGCCGCACGAGCTGTACAACGCGTGGCTCTCCAGCGAGGGTCACAGCGCGTTGACCGGCAGCCCGGCCAAAGTCGAGGGAGGCATCGGCGGGACATTCAGCGCCTGGGACGGTTACATTACCGGCACGACCCTCGAACTGGAACCGTTGCGAATCGTCCAATCCTGGCGCACGACGGAATTTCCCGAGTCCGCCCCGGACTCGCGGCTGGAACTGCGCTTCGAGGCCGTCGAGGCAGGGACGCGGCTGACGCTGATCCACAGCGAACTCCCCGAAGGTTCGGCAGAGTCGTACAAGCAGGGCTGGGAAGATTTTTACTTCAAGCCGATGAGGGAATATTTTGGAGGCTAGAACGAAAGACCTGGTTTCTGCGAGAAACCAGGTCTCTTTTTATGTTTGTTTGAGCAAGTCCGTGACCAGTTGCTCCGGCACCTGCACCGCGACCACCTCCCCGCGTACGGTAACCACGCCCTCCGCGACAATCCATTCTTCGACGATCACCTTGCGGCCTTTGACCTCTTTGATGCGGCCACGCACTTCGAGGGTCGGGCCGAGAGGCGTGGGCTTGAGATAATCCACGTGCAGGGACGCGGTGAGAAAGCGCAGGGGCGGTTCCGTATCCATGGCGCGGCCCTCGGCGCGATAGGCGGCCGCGGCGGCCGTGCCCGTTCCGTGACAGTCAATCAGCGAGGCGAGCAAACCGCCATACACGTAGCCGGGGATGGCCGTGTGATGCGGCTGGGGCGTGAAATGCGCCACGGTCTCCTCGCCATCCCAGTGACTCTTGATCTGGTGGCCGAGTTCGTTGAGACTGCCGCAACCGTAGCAGTGGGCAAAGTAATCGGGATAGTAATCCTGAAAAGCCTTTTCGGTCATGAGATCACCTACGGGGTCGGAGATGGGGCCTGGGTCGCGGATGGAACGGACGTCGGCATGGATTCGAGAGTCGGCGAGGGAGTCAGGCTGGGAGTCGCAGTAGGAGGATCGCCTTCGATGACGAATATCCCGACTTTTTTTAATTCCTGTCCGACGAACAAAGCAACCTGATAATTACCCGGGAGCCACTGGTCTGCGGGCGGGCCCCAGTCCGTGAATCCATAGCCGCCCGTGCCGCCGTCCCAAGGCTTGGTCTCGTGGAATACATAAACACCATCGCGATACCAGATGGCAGTCCACTGCGCGCCGGGCAGCATGTCGGTATATGTGAAGACGCCGTACATGTGGTCAATCGGGTTGCGGAAGAACGTGCCCGGGCTGACTGCCTCGATGACGCCATTGGACACGTCAATGTTGATGACGGTCGAAAATTGCAGCGGGCTGAAGTTGGCGTTGGGGTTCGGCGTGACCAGGCTGGTGAACTGGGCCTCCACCGCGGGGGGCAGGTAAGGGGTCGGAGTGATCGTGGAGGTGTCGGTCACGGCGGGTGTGTCGGTCACGGAGGGAGTCAGCGTGATGGAGGGCGTCAGGGTGATGGTCGGTACGAGGGACGGGGTCACCGTCAACGTGGGACTGGGCGAGGGAGGAAAATAGTGATAGGCCACCGGCTCACCCCAGACCCCCAGTGCGGCCGCGAGGCCCAGGAGGAGGATTGCCAGCCCAATCAAACGCCAGCCGGCAACCATCCGCCCGCGGCGCAGTTTAAAGAAAGTGAGTTTGCGAGCGGATTGAATGGCGCGCAGGCCGGCGCGCACGATAAAGAATGCGCCGACCAAAGACATAATGATCGCGGCGATAATCCCAGCGCGGATATCCATGGGGAAGATTATAGCACGCAGGCGTAACGGTCGTTCATCACGGGCGAGGGGTGGACGTGGCAGTCGGCTGAACGGGGAAGTGCACGATGCGCGGCTCTACCCACAGGGCACGGTCGTTGGAGGCCTGTCCGATCGAAAGGATGGTCAGCACGAACTTGACGTTCTGCCCGGCCAGGGAACTGAGATCCAAATCAACGCTGAATGAACTACCTTCGTACCGTTCGCCGAACGCCCAAAACTCGCGAATGAAACCACCTTCCATTTGATAGTCCACCCTGAACAGGACAAAGCAAGCCGTCGCCTTGTTCTCGCAACCGATCACCGCCTGGAAGCGGTCGCCTTCCTGAACCGTGTAGGATGGATATACGGCGCGGATGTAGCCGTTATCCACATTCTGCGGGACGGTCAATAAGGCCGGTCGATTCTGAGCCGATCCGTTTTCGAGGACGGGATTGGTTAGTTTCAGGACGAAGCCGTTTGCATCGCCGTCCCTGCCCGGACAATTCAGGTTGCCCACGCCGCTGAACCACTTCGCCGAACAGGCGTTAGCGACGAAGTCGTAGGTCGTACCCTGCTGGGGCACGCCGACAACCCGAATGGAAACCCAGAAGGGGCGATTGGCTGTGGAAGCCGTCCCGAAGATCTCACCGGCCTCGTTCTTCAATTGCCAGTTGCCGCGATAGTTTCCTTCTGCCAGGGGTGCGACGAGATTAACCGCCACGTCAATGGTCTGCCCAGGGGCAACGCTCGCCGGGAGCGGCAGTTGCTGCACCCCGCCCATGATGTCGCCGCTGACAAAGACAATGTTATAGGTGGTCTTCCACGTGCATGTTCCAACATTTTTCAAGCGCCAGATCTTGGTGAACGTCGTACCAGGCGAGAAGGTCGAGCCGTCGGGAACAGTGATGTCGGCGACGAATTCGGCGCGGTCACACCCGCGATTCGGGGTCGGAGTGTTCGTCCGCAGAATGGGGGTTAGCGTTCTGGTAACCGTCGCCGTCCGAGTTGGTGTACGCGAGGGCGTGCGGGTGAAGGTGGGCGTCCGCGTCGATGTGCGTGAGGGTGTGAGAGTCGGCGTTGGAGTCTTTGTCGGCGTCACAGACGGTGTCAACGTCGGCGTGCGGGTAACGGTGGCGGTGAAAGTCAAAGTTGGTGTCCGCGTCGGACGCGGTGTTTCGGTCGGGATCGGCGTCCGCGTGGCTGTGTTCGTTGGCGTGCGCGAGGGCGTGAAGGTCAGTGACGGCGTGAAAGTTGCCGTGAAGGTCGAGGTCGGAGTACGCGTGTTGGTTGGCGTTTCGGTTGGCCGCGGTGTCCGCGTCGGACGCGGTGTTTCGGTCGGGATCGGCGTCCGCGTGGCTGTGTTGGTCGGCGTACGTGAGGGCGTGAAAGTGACCGTTGGAGTCCATGTTGACGTGAACGTCGCAGTCGGTGTGCGCGTCGGACGCGGCGTGTCAGTCGGAATCGGTGTCCGCGTCGGACGCGGTGTTTCGGTCGGGATCGGCGTCCGCGTGGCTGTGTTGGTCGGCGTACGTGAGGGCGTGAAAGTGACCGTTGGCGTCCATGTTGACGTGAACGTCGCAGTCGGTGTGCGCGTGAAGGTTGGCGTTTCGGTTGGCCGCGGGGTGCGCGTGGGACGCGGCGTATCGGTCGGGATCGGCGTCCGCGTGGCTGTGTTCGTCGGCGTACGCGAGGGCGTGAAGGTCAGTGACGGCGTGAAAGTTGCCGTGAAGGTCGAGGTCGGAGTACGCGTGTTGGTTGGCGTTTCGGTTGGCCGCGGTGTCCGCGTCGGACGCGGCGTCTCGGTCGGGATCGGCGTGCGCGTCGGGCGCGGCGTCTCGGTTGGAGTATGAGTCCGTGTGGGTGTGTTCGTCGGAGTCCGCGAGGGTGTGAAGGTGATCGTCGGTGTCCGGGTCGCAGTGAAAGTTGAAGTCGGAGTCCGCGTAGGACTCGGCGTGTTTGTCGGTGTGTGAGTCCGCGTGGGCGTGTTCGTGGGCGTGAAGGTGGGAGTCCGCGTAACAGTCGGTGTCCAGGTCGGGGTCAGGGAATGGGTTGGGCTGGGCGTAAAGGACGGGTCGAGACAAACGGGAATCGAATCGGTGAACCCGAACGGGTCACGCGTGGAGCCGTGCTCGTCGTAAATCTTCACATATCGAATGTATGGGAATTGCTTCAGATTCGCCATGAGGGGCTGGGCGATGGTGTAGAGCGTACCATTGGACTGGCAGGCCCCCAATAGATAGAGATGCGCAATGCCGTCCGCGTATGCAAATCGGTCGTAGCCGGTGAAACCATTCAAGACCAGGGTCAGGCCCTCTTCGCGTTCGGTGGATGTGGGTCCTCTGAAATACAAATCCAACACCGCAGCGACAGGATTCTTCGACGAGGGCACACTGCGACTCACAGCCACCTCGTAAGGTAACTGCCCGCTGACCAAACGGTCGTTATCCGTAAAGTAAACGTCCATTCCCACTTCCAGAGGCGTACGCGTCGGAGAGGCCGTGAAGGTCGGGCGCGGCGTGCGCGAGGGGGTGAACGTGGCAGAAGGCGTGAACGTGCGCGTGGACGTTGCGGTGGAGGTGGGCGTGCGGCTGGGAGGCGGCGTGTTCGTCGGTGTGAAGGTGCGCGAGGGCGTCCGCGTCGGCGTGGACGAGGAGGGGAGAGTCACGGTCGGCGTGCGCGTGGCGGAAGCGGTCCGCGTCGGCGTACGACTCGGGCGAGGCGTCTCGGTTGGAATGGGGGAATTCGTTGGAGTCCGCGAGGGCGTCAGGGTCGGGGTCGGCGTGCGCGCGGCGGTGTTGGTGGACGTGGGCGTACGCGTGGAAGTTGTCGTTGGAAGAGGCGTTCGCGAAGGTGTGTAGGATGGCTGGCCCGGGAGAACAGCGGGCAGAGGCGTCGCGGTGGCAGTGGGGACCGGCGTGCGAGTGGAAGTGGGCGAAGCCGTCTGGCTGGGCGTGCGCGAGGGAACGGGGGTCGAGGTGCCGGTCGCGGTGCGGGTGGGAGTGCGCGAGGGCGTCCGCGTGGGAAGCGGCGTGTTCGATGGAGTCGAGGTCAGGGTCGCAGTGGGACTCGGCGTGCGGGTGAGAGTCGGACTGGGGGTGAAGGTCGCGGTCGGCGGATTGCCGGTCAGAGTGAAGCGTCCGCTGGCCTCCCATAGGGAGCCGACATAAATCTGTACTTCGTACTCACCTGCCAGCCACTCATCCGGCGGCAACTCGCAATCGGAAAAGCCATAGCCGCTCGGCAGGCCGTCCCAGGGTTTGGTTTCGAGGCACTTGCCGAGCAGCTGGCCGTTCTGATACCATAGCGCGGTCCACTGCACGCCGGGGGTCATATGGCTGACTGTGAAAACTGCAAACATGCGCTTGATGGGATTGCGCCAGGTGGTGCTGGGATTGACTGGCAGGGCGAATTCCATTTCGGTGGAAAATTTGAGTTCGCCGATCTGGACCTGCGGGTCCGGTGTGATCGTGCTGGAGGAAAGCGCCTCGATGGCCGGAGGCAGAACGGGGACAGGGGTATAAGTCGGTTCGGGTGTGAGGAAAAACGTGGGTGGCAGCGGCGTCGGAGTCATCCATGCCGTCTGGGTTGCAGTGGGAGGACGCGTGGAGGTTGGCGCGGGCGGCGTCGCCCGTGCGGTGAGAGATTCGCCATAGCGATACGCCAAAAAGCCCAGAACGAAAATCAAAAGGGAGACCCCGATGAATCGCCACCCGACGGTCACGCGCTGTTGGCGCTGACGGAAAAACGTCAGGCGGCGGCCGGACGAGATGGCGCGCAGTCCCGCGACGAACAGACCCAGCGCGACCGCCGCCAGCAGGAAGACAACGACCCATATCCAGAGTTGAATATTCACCAGCAAGATTATAGCATGGCCGCTTGACGGTCTTTGCAGGCTATGCTACAGTTCGAGCATGCCCGAACTGGTCTTCCTCAAGCTGGGCGGATCATTGATCACAGACAAGACCCGGCCATACACGCCGCGGCTGGATAAACTGGCCGATTTGGCCGGGCAGATCGCATCGGCTCTTTCCGCGGACCCGGGCCTGCGTCTCCTCGTAGGACATGGCTCCGGCTCCTTCGGGCATACCGCCGCACAACAGTATGGGACGCGGCAGGGTGTGCGCGAGGCGCGCGGCTGGCGCGGCTTCTCCGAAGTGGCAGACCGCGCCAGGGAATTAAACGATTTCGTCATGCGCGCCCTGCACATGGCGGGCATCCCGGCCATGCCGTTTCCACCCTCGGCCGCGGCGATCGCGAGCAATGGCCAAGTGACCCTGTGGGAATCCACGCCGATCCGCATGGCGCTGGCGAACAAAATCCTGCCGGTCGTATATGGGGATGTGGCCTTCGACGAAGTACGCGGCGGAACCATTCTCTCGACCGAAGACCTGTTCGCCCACCTGGCAAAGACTCTCCTCCCCCAACGTATTCTGCTAGCCGGGCTGGAAGAGGGTGTGTGGGCCGACTTCCCGGCGCGCACGCGCCGCGTCGAGGAGATCACGCCCGCCTCGTTTCGCGAGATCCAGGGCGGGGTGGGGAAAGCCGCGGGCGCCGACGTCACAGGCGGGATGGAATCCAAGGTCAAACAAATGCTGGACCTGGTGGATCAACTGCCCGGCATGACAGCGGAAATCTTCTCCGGGGAAGTCGCCGGGGCCGTGACGCGCGCCCTGGGCGGGACACAGGTGGGTACGTTGATCCGCGGGGGTTGAGGCATTCACCCCAGCAGGGAGGAAATCCAGCGTGACAAAAATTACTCAAAATCTGGATGGAAGTCTATTGCTTATTTCCCCAAAATCGTCCAAAATTAACGGGAAACCCCGTGCCGACGACGATATATCAATGAGGAGACTATATGGCAACAAAAGCAAAACCCAAAGCAAAGGCAAAACCCGCCGTGAAGAAACCCATCGTTAAGAAGAAAGCCGCTGCGAAGAAGTTCCCCTTCGCACCGACCAAACTCAAACTGCTCAAGCCCGTGCCATCCGATATCGAGATCGCGCAGGCCGGAAAACTCAAGCCGATTTTACAAATCGCGGAAGAGTTGGGAATCAAGGAGAGCGAACTCGAACTCTTCGGCCCGTACAAGGCCAAGATCAAACTGGAAATTCTCGACCGTCTTGCCAAACGCCCGAACGGCAAATACATTGACGTAACTGCCATCACCCCCACCCCGCTCGGTGAAGGCAAGACGACCACTACTGTCGGCGTTTCGCAGGCGCTGGGCGCGCACCTCGGCAAAAAGGTGATGACCGTCATCCGCCAGCCCTCGCAGGGACCAACCTTCGGCATCAAGGGCGGCGCGGCCGGCGGCGGCTACAGCCAGATCATCCCGATGGAGGACTTCAACCTGCACCTGACGGGCGACATCCACGCCATCACCGCCGCGCACAACCTGTGCGCCGCCGCGCTGGACACGCGCATCATGCACGAGGCCAACACGCCGGACGACGACAAACTGTTCGACGCACTCTGCCCGCCAAACAAAAAAGGCGAGCGCAAGTTTTCCCCGTCCATGCTGCGCCGCCTGAAGAAACTCGGTATCGAGAAGACCGATCCCAACGAACTGACCCCCGAAGAGAAGAGCCGCTTCGCCCGCCTCGATATGGACTACAGCGGCGTGCAGTGGCGCCGCGTCATTGACATCAACGACCGCATGCTGCGCGACGTCCAGGTCGGCCTGGGCAAGGATGAGGCTGGCTTCGAGCATCGCTCCGGCTATGACATCACCGTCGCCTCCGAGATCATGGCCATCCTCGCGCTGACGACCGGTCTCGAAGACATGCGCGACCGACTCGGGCGCATGGTGGTGGCGGTGAACAAACGCGGCGAAGCCATCACCGCCGAAGACCTGGGCGTGGCCGGTGCGATGACCGTCCTGATGAAGGACGCCATCAAACCCAACCTGATGCAGACCCTCGAAGGCACGCCCGCCATGGTCCACGCCGGACCGTTCGCCAATATCGCCCACGGCAACAGTTCCATCATCGCCGACAAGATCGCCCTCAAACTGGCGGATTACGTCATCACCGAATCGGGCTTCGGCGCGGACTGCGGCATGGAAAAGTTCATGAACATCAAGTGCCGCTATTCGGGGCTGACTCCGCACGTGGTCGTCATCGTTGCCACCGTGCGCGCCCTGAAGATGCACGGCGGCGGGCCGAAAGTGGTGGCGGGCAAGCCCCTGGCCCACGAATACACCGAGGAAAACCTCGACCTGTTGCGCAAGGGTCTGCCCAACCTGACCCAGCACATCGAAAACGCCCGCAAGTTCGGCGTGAACGTGGTGGTCGCGGTCAACTCATTCGCAACCGACACGCCCGCCGAGGTGGAGTTGGTCCGCCAGGCCGCGCTGGAAGCGGGCGCGATGGACGCGGTCGTCTCGCGCCATTGGATGGAAGGCGGCAAGGGCGCCATCAAACTGGCCGAGGCGGTGGTCAAAGCCTGCGAACAGCCCAGCAACTTCCGCTTCCTCTACGACCTGAACCTGTCCATCAAGGAAAAAATCGAGATCATCGCCCGAGAAATTTACCGCGCCGACGGCGTGGACTATACGCCCGAGGCCGAGGCCAAGATCGAACAGTTTACAAAACTTGGCTTCGCAGGTCTGCCGATGTGCATGGCAAAGACGCACCTTTCGTTCACGCATGACGCCAGTCTCAAGGGCGCGCCGCGCGGCTTCCGCGTTCCGATCCGCGACATTCGTGCGTCGGTCGGAGCGGGCTTCCTGTATCCCCTGCTCGGCGAGATGCGCACCATGCCCGGACTTCCGACGCGTCCCGTGTTCTATGACGTGGACCTCGACCTGAAGACCGGCAAGGTGGTCGGGTTGTTCTAAGAGTCCGCGCACAGCGTAAGATGAGTCAGCCCCGTCGCATGGACGGGGCTGATGCGTTAACGTGCCTGGACGTAATAAATCTGTCCACTCTGATCTTTGAAGACCAGTCTCAGGTCGGCCAGTTCGGAGAGTTCGTGCGGGGAAAGCAGATGGATGTACTCATTCGGCTCGAACCATATGAGGTAGCCCGGCCGATCGTGCGGCCAGCCGACGTAGTTTTCGATGGGAGTACTCCTGCGCGGCAAAACATTGGCGGGCTGGCGTGTAAAGAACCAGACTGCATCCACATAGTTGCTATAAAAAACCGCCTCAGGCTCGGCGGCGCGCAATCTCTGCATTTCGGCCACGATTGCCATTTCATGGAAAGTGCGGTTGTTGTAAAAGTTATAGTTGCTCGGCTCTCCCTGAACGCGGGCATCGGCCAGATACTTGAACATGCTGTAGCCGGGATACACCGACCATGCGGCAAAGAGCAAGGCAAGCCCACAACTTGCCTGCCGCGAGGTCAACCGCACGTGAGGCCGCAGAAGTGTATCGAAAGTGATGAGAACAATGATGATCGTTGGAACCAGCAGAATGACGTAATAACGATCCGAGGTCAGGTCGAGGTGGTCACCAGTGACAATGGTCAGCGCCACCGCCGCGAAGTAGACCAGGGTGTGAATCATCGCCGGATACGTGGATGGCACAGAGAGCGCATCCCGCCAGGCGCGCAGGTTTTCCCTTTTCTTCCAATTGATAAAAATCAAAACCAGTGTCAACAAACCCAGCGGAACGAGCGGACGCGTCAACGCGGGCATCAATGAAGGATGATACGGCACAAACCAGTGCAGCATCTTGGTCAGGGCCAGCGTGACGTTCATCCACACATCCGACGGCGGACTGCCCGTCCCCCACAACGTGCCGTAGGTCATGATATTGTGAATCCCCAGCCACCAGCCAATCGGCAGGATGGATAATATGCCGAGGATCAATCCGTCACGCAGGAGAACGCGCGGCGACCTTCGATTCTCGATGAGAATGACGAATCCCGCCGTGACCCCCAGCGCGGGTCCCACGTACCGCTGCATGGGCGCCAGCATGCTCAGCACGACCATCCAGGCAAAGGCCGCATAAGACTTGCTCGTAATGTATGGGTCAATCGCCAGCAGAAAAGCCAGCGTCAACGTCAGATAAAACGGGTCGGCGCCGATGGTGGCGTGGATGCGCAATGACGAAAGCGACAGCGCCGCAAACAGGCTGGCAAGAATTGCATACAGCGGCTTCTCGCGAAAGACGCGCCGGAAGAGCATCCCGCCCAGGAAGAGATTGAGTCCCAGCAGGAGGATATTGAAATACCAGCCTGCAACAAAGACATCCATCCCGCTGAGCAGGCTGAGACCGGCAAGGATCAATGGATACAACGGCGGCCAGGAAAGGAGCGGCAGGCCGCGATGATCTACAAGTCCGTTGCCTGCCAGCAGGTTTTCGGCCACAGACATGTACTTGGTCGAATCGGAGGAGACCGCCGCACCGTATTTCGAGGTGGCGATTCCGCCCAATGCCGCCACGACGAGGGAGAGGGCGAGGAGAAAAATCCAATACGCGTTTTTGCGAAGAAGGGGCATGGAGACCGAAGAACTTTTTAACCCGCCCCCGCCGGGCGGCAGGGGCGGGAAACTTTATTCGTTGACGCAAACGTTCGCGTTATCGTCCCATTGACAACCATAGACGGCGTTGTTGATGCAGGCCACTTCGGTGGTGAACTTGCCGCAGTTGAACGGTTCACCGCATTGCAGGATCTCGAGCGGCACCGTGGTACACCCCGCGCCGGAAACCCGGGCAACGCCGGGCACACAACCGCCATAGGCCGCGTCATAAGTGTAGCCGGGCTGACAGCCGGGATACAGAAGCGCCTCGGATTGACAGCACTGCGAATCAGGATGGTACGTGTAACCGGCCGGGCAGGAATTCTCGAAACACGCACCCGCGAGGGAACGATTGTCGAGGCCATAGAGGTTGCATTCGAACTGCCCGTTGGCCGGCACACAGCCGTTGAAGGCCGAGTCGAAGTACTGACCCACCGGGCATTGACCGTCGAGGCCGGTGCCGGGGCGGCAGGTCTGTCCCGTAGAATCGAGCGCGTAGCCCGGCGGGCAGGCCTGGGGTCCGGAGGGAAGTGGGAGCGGCTGGTAGGCGCACAGGCCGGTGGCCGCGTCGCGCGCGTAACCGGGATCGCAGGCCGCGCCCTGGTCCGCGACCGGGGTTGGGTCGGCACAGGCCGGGTTGCAGACCCTCAATTGGCCGCTGGAACTATCGGGGCCGGAGCAGGTCAGCCGCAGTTGGCCGTCAATCACGGCCTCGGAACATTCGAAGCCCGGAGTTTGAACGCTATAGGTTGTTCCGGGCGGGATGTCCACGGTGGCGAAGCCCTGCGCGCCGGCACAATAGTTGCCGCGCACCTCGGCGACCGGGACCACGCATTCGCTGATTGCAGGAGCCGGCGCGACAGGCTGGTAGGCATTGGTCACGCAGTACGGCGCGGAGAGCCGCGGCTGGGAGGTGGCGCAGCGGAAGCCGGTAGCGCGCAGGGAAAGAGCCGGGTTGGCGTAATGACGGATGGTGAGCGCGGCCTGCGCTGCTTCGGATTCGAAACTGCTGCCGCGCACGACGCGCGCCCCGCCCTCGGCCGGGCCGCTCGGGTCCTGCGCGGGCGAGACGCCGTAATAATCCGCCGCGTACCAGTCGCCCACCCACTCGAAGACGTTGCCGGCCATATCCAGCGCGCCGTACGGGCTGGCGCCCTGCGGATAAGCCATGACGCTGGTAGTGGCGCGTTTGCAGTTATTGAAATTGAGCAGGTCGCAAGAAGGCTCCGCCGCGCCCCACGGATACAACTGCGCGGCCGTCCCGCGCGCGGCCTTTTCCCATTCGGCTTCCGTCGGCAGGCGCGCCCCGCTCCAGGAGCAATAGGCGTCGGCCTGCGCCCAGGTGACTCCCACGACGGGGTGATCCGCGAACGCCGGGTCGGTGTAGACCGCCGCGCCGGGTTCCTGCGAGGGCGGCGTGCACACGCCCAGTGCCACGCACAAGCCATACATGCGGTTGGTGACTTTGGTCTTGCCAATCCAGTAACCGGACAGGTTGACGGTATGCTGTGGATCGTCGAAGCCGCCGGCGCCCATCGTGAACTCGCCGGGCGGGACATAGACCATCACGCCTCCATCGGGACCCAGCATGGCCGCGCCTGCCTGCGGCCCGGCCAGTGTCACCGGGACGAGGGTGGGCGTGGGAGTCTCGGTGGGAGGAACGACCGGCGGTTCGGTGGGAATCGCCGTCGGCGTGACCGGCACGCACGCGGCCAAAAGGATCAAGGACGCGGCGGCAAGAGTCGACAGACTTTGGAATCGTTTCATTCACGTCTCCTGTGGCGGAAGGGGTTCTTCCAGCCAGCGCGCACATTATACCCCGCCCGAACGGGCAACCTAACTACACGCAGGAGATTTGGGAACAATCAGCCCCCGCCGGGGGCGGGGGCCGATGACGGCTAGGGCACATAGTCGCAGGAATAAGTACCCTGCCACGAACAACAACACAACTTCGAATTCCACGCATAGCCTTGCTGATTACAACCGCCCGGAGGAGGCTGACATCCCTGGCCCAGGCCGCAAATGCCCGGCTCCAGGCCGGTCGGTTCGAAGCCGACCGAGACCCGGCAGGCATTGTCCAACTCCGCGAGGCCCTTGATCGGATAGTAGTATTCCAATTCGACCAGCGCCGCACCGGCCTGCTCGTGAGTGAAGGCGTCGTTCAAATCGAAGAGGGCGTTATCGAGCACGCTGTTGCCGGCCCAAGCGCCGGCCAGAAAAGCGGTATCACCCGCCAGCAGGGATTGTTTGACGGCGATGTGGATCGTGTTGGGATCGTCCGGAGAGACGCGCGCCCAGGCCAGATCAGGATCATCGCCGCGGCCCTGATCGAAGACCAGCGTCTCGAAGCCGTCGCCGTGGACGCCGCTGTTATCGGCGTTGATCACGGAAGTGCCGCCGACGTCTTCGTTCGTATCCGTCCAGACCTGAACGCGGTCCGTGGACCAGTCTGTGGAGGCGGGGTTGAAAACGAGGATGAAGAAATCGCCGCGGCCGTCCAGGTCCAGGTCGAGTTCGACGGCGTAGGTACCGGGCAGGCCGCCGCCCGCGTCCGTGCCCTTGACCGTGATGACGGCATACACCCACTGGTCATCCTGCCCGACATAGGTATCCTGAATGTCGAGATATGGATAATACACATCCATGCTCTGCGTATTGAAGGGACGTTCGAACTGCCCAAAGGTGAAGCGGTCGCCGCCCGGGGCGCGGCGCTGATCGGCTGTGGACGAGGAGTCCTGGTCGCCGGCGTGGGTACCGGGTTCGGCAGGCAGGCTGCCGGGCACGGTGACGTGCTGGATGGCGGCCGTCGCGGTCGGGTCCATGGATTGCGGCGGGGCGGTGGGATTGGCGCCGGCCGCCGGGACAGTGGGAGGGTCTGTGGGCGACGCGCTTCCGAAGGAGGGCGCGCAGGCCATTGTCAGGACCAGAATCGTCAGGGTAATCTTAAGCGAGGTGTTCATCGGTTCTCCGTTTCACTTGGTGGTCACAAACTCCGCCATGAATTAGTGGATTGAATTGCTTTGTTGCAAACATTCGTCATTCCATCGCCCTGAGCAAAGCGCAGCAGAGACAAAGGGCGGTTGATGAGTCGCCTGCGTTTCGTCTCCGCTCAGCGCGGCGCTGGAAATGATGGCAGCAGAGCATGATCGAATTTTTGTCGAAAAGCATACCGCGTTGAACGCAGGTGCATCCTGAGCGAAGCCGAAAGGTGCACCGCCGACGAAACGCGATTACCCTATCGTCCTTCGTCTGCGTTTCACTCCGCTCAGGACGAACAACCAAAAATAAGACGGATTATATCCAATTTTGCCCCCGTTCCATTCCCCAATCCGGGCTATAAAAGACTATTCCGAGCAGGAACCGATGTCCACCCGCACGGTGACGCATGCGGGGGATTGCGGCGGGACGCAGCATTGCGCGGCCGCGTCGAAGCCATATCCCTGCGGGCACTGTCCGTCATTCACGGGCGCGGGCGGCGCGCAGGCGCCGTTGCATACCTGCAGGTCATACGAAGTGAGGGTTGTACCGGTACAGGTGATGAGCAGTTCGCCCGAACTGTGCAACTGACTCACGCAATTCAAATCGGAGTTGACCCACTCATACGTGGATTCACCGGGGGCGGCCAGCAGGGTGTATGGGACCTTCTCCACACAGAAGCGGTCGCGCATTTCGACGACCGGCACGGCGCAGGCGGCCCCCGACTCGCAGATCGGCAGGGCGGGCAGGGACGTGACCTCCAGCGTCGGGACGGGCGTTTGAGTGGGGAGTGCGGTCTGTGTGGGCGCTTCCGCCGTGACTGTGGGGGTGGGCACCGGCACGAGCAACGCGTCGCAGGCCGTGAGCAGAAGCGCGGCCGCTATCAGGATGACAATGAGCAATGTGGAACGAGACATGATTCGCCTCTCCTTTAGTACAGCAGGTTGGATTGAAAAATTATAGTGGTTCCAGCCCTGCTTGTCCAACACAGACTTCGGAAGTCTGCGAGACTTCCGAAGTCTTTCGTCCGCGAGGATGGTATCATTCGCCCCATGCAGACCGAGCCGCGCGCCCGCTTCTATCATCCCGAACTGGACGGTCTGCGATTCATCGCGTTTTTGCTGGTGTTCATTCACAATTCACTTCCAGTTCTGGAAGATACATTCCTGGAGACCGTCTCCAAATACGGCTGGATCGGAGTGGATTTATTTTTCTGCCTGTCCGCCTTTTTGATTACGAAATTGTTGGTGACCGAATACCGGCAAAGCGGGAAAATCAATATTCGGAACTTCTACATTCGCCGTATTCTGAGGATTTGGCCGCTTTATTTCTTTTACACCATCATTGCAATAATAATCATGGCTCCCATCTCAGGCAGGAACATAAATATACCTGGTCACATTGCAGGGCTGGTAACATTTACTTTCAACATTGTTTACTTTACCTTGCTACCTTCACCCATCTTGATCCTAATCCATTTATGGTCCATTTCCTTTGAAGAGCAATTTTACGTTGCTGTTCCGTGGGCATTACGGAAGTTGTTAAGCGTCTCCAACAATGTGAAATGGATACTACTCACAGTCACCTTTATCCTAGGAAACACAGTCCGTGCAGTTTTTATTTACCTGAAAGTTGACCATCCTGTCATTTACTTCCTCCCAATTACACATTTCGACTCGATCCTTGCAGGGCTGGTACTTGGCTTGGGCTTATTAGATAAATCTCTGGCAAATATAAGGGGATACATAGTATTTCTTATCGGCTTTTTATTAAACAGTTTAATTTTCATGCTGCCAAACAATGATGTCACAGGGTGGGGATTGATGCTGACTTACCCATTAACTGCTCTCGGAATGACATTGATTGTCGCTTCAGCAGTAAACAAGAAACACCCTATTGTTGAAATGGTCCTCGGTAACAAATTACTTGTTAGGCTCGGAAGGGTCTCGTACGGATTATACATATACCACTTCGGAAGCCTTACATTGGCAACTCTAATTTGCAACACATTCCTTGGAATCACAATTGAACAAATTGCGATCTTTCGCATTCTAGCCATCACAATCGGGTTTATCCTCACAATTTTCTTCTCAGCACTTTCTTACCACCTGCTGGAAAAACCATTCCTAAAATTAAAAGAGCGTTTCAGCCAAGTCCCATCTGGATTTGCCTAGATCCAAATTGAAAGCGGCCCCCGAAAAAATCGGAGGCCGCTTCGGTTAGTTAGTACACGCACCGATGAACGGATTGTAACAACAGCACCTCTGAGGATCCCAGGATGCCTTATAGTCGCTGCAGGTCCGCGGTTGACAACCATCGCCTCCACTACATGCCGGGGGCATATTCACGAAGGCGGTCACCTCGGGGGGCGGCGGGGCGCTGCCCGCGTCCAGACAGCCGTAATGGCCGGGCGAGATCTCGGTCAGGATACTGCCCGCCTCGCACAGCGGAAAGCCCAATCCCGTGCCGGGCTGGGCGGTGCAGCACTGGGAGGCCGGGTCGTAGGTGTAACCGGGCAGGCACTGATCCGTGCCGACAATCACGCCGCCGGTCCATTCGCACATGCCCGTGCCGGGATTCAGCGAGTAATTGACCGGGCAGGCCGCCTCGACCAGGCCGGAGAAGGTGCACAGCGACTTGAGGCTGACCGTGGTCGGAGAGGTGCACACGTACTTGGTGGGCGGCACCAGGTCACCGCAGCCGTCCTTGTCTATGACCACGTTCGGGTCGCCGGGCGGATAGTTGAACGTCACGTAGGTCTGATTGCTGTCGCACTGCTGGGGCTGGACGTTGATCGAAAGCGCCGGGCAGGAGTACTGCACCTGCTGGCCGGGATTGGGACTGCCGGTCACATCCTGGCCATAGTCCACCACCTGCTCGCAGAACGGGGCGAAGTATTGCGGGTCCTCCACCACACAGCGGAAGCCCAGGTCGCGGCTGTGCTCGCCGGGTTTCTTGTAGAAACGCACCGCCGAGGGCACCTGGTCGTCACTGGCTTTGTAGGAAGAGGAACGCACCACGCGGGCGGTGCCTGCCTCGGGCCCGACCGGGTCCTCAGCCGGGCCGGTGCGATAGTAATACGGATCGTACCAGTCCGCCACCCACTCGAAGGCGTTGCCCGCCATATCCAGCGCTTCATAGTAGGACTTCCCCTGCGGATAATCGCGCACATTGGTGGTGGCGCCGACGCAATTGTTGTAGTTGAGCAGGTCGCAGGCCGGCGCAGCCTCGCCCCACGGATACACGTTTCCATCCGGACCCCGGGCGGTCTTCTCCCATTCGGCCTCGGTGGGCAGGCGTCCGTGCACGTAGGTACAGTAGGCCTCGGCCTGCTCCCAGGTCACGCCGGAGACCGGGTCGCCGGAGCGCAGGTGGTCGTTGTAACCGATGTTATCGAGCAGGTCCGGCTCGGCGCATTGCCCCGCGGCCACGCAGGCCTTGTATTGCGCGTTGGTCACCTTGGTGCGGTAGATCCAGTAATCGCTCAGGCTCACCGTATGCACCGGGTTATCGGAACTGCCGCGGCCCATGATGAACTCACCGGCCGGCACGGCCACCAGGATCGAACCGTCCACATAGGGTATCCTCACGCCCACCTCCATCTCGGGCGGGACGAGCACGATGGGCGCGAGCGTGGGCGTGGCCGCTTCCACCGGGACCAGCGGGACGGGCGTGTCGCTGGCGGCCGGTTGGACAACAGGCGGTTCGGTCGCAGGGGGCTGGGTGGCGGGCGGCTCGGTCGCGCCGCCGCAGGCGGTCAGGACGACCGCCAGAAGCAATAGAATCGCAAACGAGACTTTTTTCATGGCACTCTCCTCACATGACTCTATCATAACGAGAATTCTGGCTGGAATTATAAAGATTCCATTTCAAAATCCACTATCCCCCTGATGGGCGAGGCAGGAAGATTCCACCGCGAAGAGGCGAAGTTCGCGAAGGATTCGGGGTTGTTCTTATGCCAACTGCGGCAGGATTTGTTCGTAGAAATCCAGCGAGGCGGGATTGATCAGCGCGTCCCTGTTTGTCACCGCGCGGCCGTTGAGGATGTTCGTCACCGCGCTTTCCACCTTTTTCATGTTCAATGTGTACGGGATGTCGGGCGCTTCGAGGATCAACGCGGGCACATGCCGCGGCGAGGCGTTCTCGCGCAGGGTCCTGCGAATCTTTTCCTTGAGTTCGTCGGTCAACGCGAAGCCCGCGGCCAGTTTGACGAACAGGATGACGCGCTGGTCGTCCTGGTAATTTTGCCCGACCGCCAGACTGTCGGCGATCTCAGGCAGCTTCTCCATCTGCGCGTAAATCTCCGCCGTGCCGATGCGCACACCCGAAGGTTTCAACACCGCGTCCGAACGGCCATAGAATGTGATCCCGCCCGTGTCGCTGTGGAACAGGACATAATCGCCGTGACGCCAGACGTTCGGGTAAACGTCGAAGTAGGCCTGGTGATATTTCGAGCCGTCGGCGTCGTTCCAAAAATACAAGGACATCGAAGGCGCAGGCGCCTCGCAGACCAACTCTCCCTGTTCGTCGTAAAGGGGGTTCCCCTTCTCGTCATACGCCTTGACCTTCATCGCCAGCGCCGCGCTCTGCAGCTCACCCGCGTAGACCGGCAGAATCGGGCTGCCCGCCGCGAAACAGCCGTTGATGTCCGTGCCGCCGGAGATGGAATTGAAATGCAGGTCAGATTTGATCTCGCGGTAGACATATTCGAATCCCTCCGTGGAAAGCGGCGAACCCGTTTGCGAGATTTCGCGCAGCGAGGAGAGATCGTAGTCCCTGCGCGGTGAGACGTTCTCCTTTTTCAGAAAGTGAAGGTAACTGGCGCTGCATCCGAAGATCGTGACCTTTTCATCCTGGATCAATTTCCACATCGCGCCCGCGTCGGGATAATTCGGGTTGCCGTCGTACAACACGATGGTCGCGCCGACCGCCAGCGAACTGATGAGCCAATTCCACATCATCCAACTGCACGATGTAATGTAGAAGATCCTGTCGCTTCGTTTGAGGTCTGTGTGAAGAATCAACTCTTTGAGATGGTTGATGAGCACACCGCCCGCGCCCTGCACCAGGCACTTCGGCTTGCCCGTCGTCCCCGACGAGAACATGATGTACAGCGGATGGTCGAAAGGCAATGGCTCGAATCGAATCTCAAGGTTATTTTCTTTCGAAACAAAATCATCGTAGTGAACCACGTTCGGAATGTGCGAAATATCGGGCCGTTCGCGCGTGTATGAGACTACGATCACCTTTTTCAACGACGGGATGCCGCGCGCCACCTGCGCGGCGTGCTCGAGCGTATCGAAGACCTTTCCCTTGTAGAAATATCCGTCCGCCGTAATCAGGACTTTCGGCTCGACCTGTCCCAGCCGTTCAATGGCCGCGGCGGGCCCGATGTCCGTGGCGCAGGAGGACCACGCCGCGCCGAGACTCGCCGCCGCCAGCATGCCAACCGCCGTTTCGACCAAATTCGGCATATAGGCGACCACCCGATCCCCTGCCCCAACATCCAATTTCTTCAACGAATTGGCCAGCCGCGCGACCGCGTCGTACAATTCGGCATACGTCATGCGCTTCGATGTTTGCGTTTCACCCCTGAAGATGAATGCAAGATGATCGTCGCGATAGCGCAGAAGATTTTCCGCGAAGTTCAAGCGCGCCCCGGGGAACCACTTCGCGCCGGGGAAGGCGGATAAATCCGTCACCACTTCATCATATCGCTTCGAGGCTTCGATCCCGGCAAAGTCCCACATGGCCGCCCAGAACTCCGCAATGTTCTCCACCGACCAGCGATGGAGTTCCGCATACGATGCCAGATTAAGTTTGTGCCGCGCATTGACTTCCGCAATGAAGCGCGTGAGGTTTGCATCGCGTATACGTTCCTCGGAAGGCGTCCACAGTGGAGATTTCATGCTCTGCTCCTCACTGCCGAATTATAACTATTTTGCTTGCAGGCAACCGATCAATTGACCGACCGCGCCCTGCGGCTCGGATTTCGTGATTGCCAGCACCGGCACCGTCCCAGCCGAAAAAATCTCACGGACGTTTCCCGCCATCCCATGCTGCGGCAGGATTCCGACCGCGTTCGCGTCCGCGTTCAACACCTCCGACATGTGCCGGGGACTGACCGCCAGCCGCGCGAAGGACGTGACGCTTCGTCCCTGCATCACGAGCTGGTCGAACGCCCGCGCCACATC
>DAOTXP010000015.1:0-29320 GCA_034435275.1 Anaerolineales bacterium
CCGTCAGATTGCTCGTTTTATGGATTATCTTGATACACATCCTCAGCCGCGCCGTGTCCGCGAAGATGGTCTAGAATATGAAGTCTAACGTTTTGACGTTCGAACATTCCAACGTTCCAACGCTTGTGGAAGCCGCCAACCTCCAAAAATCCTTCGGCGACAACCATGCCGTGGACGGAGTTTCCCTGCAAATCAAGGCGGGCGAAATCTATGGCCTTGTCGGCGCGGACGGCGCGGGGAAGACTACCACCATGCGCCTGCTTGTCGGCGCGCTGAAACCCGACGCGGGCGAAATCAACGTTTGCGGATACAACGTGTTGAAGCAGGTCGAACAGGCGCGTTCACAAATCGGTTACCTCTCCCAGCGTTTCTCGCTCTACGAAGACCTGACCGTGCTGGAAAACATCCGCTTCTTCGCCGAAGTGCGCGGCCTCTCGCAGCAGGAATGGCTGCCGCGCTCGATGGAAATTCTCGAATTCGTCGGCCTCGCCGAATTCAAAGACCGCCGCGCGGGTCAACTTTCTGGCGGCATGAAGCAGAAACTCGGCCTGGCCACCGCGCTCGTCTCCCGCCCGCGCGTCCTTTTGCTCGATGAACCCACCACAGGCGTTGACCCCGTCACGCGGCAGGATTTCTGGCAGTTGATCATCAAGTTGGTATCGCAGGGTGCAGGTACACAAGTACACACGTACACAGGTACACATGCGTCAGCGGACACGGAACATGCAACAGGCGCCATGCCCCAATTACCAATCACCAATGACAACTCTCCCTCCGTTTCCGTCCTCATCTCCACCCCCTACATGGACGAAGCCTCGCGCTGTCACCGCGTGGGATTTATGAAAGCGGGAAAGATCATCGCCGAAGACGCCCCCTCCAGCCTGCGCGCCCGCCTCAACGGACGCGTGCTCGAACTGCGCGGCGAGCCCATCAACACATTGCGCCACGTCGCGCACCAGGACAAAGATGTGGAAGATGTCGCGGCCTTCGGCGACAAACTCCACGTGCGCGTGCGCGAAGGAACTGCGCAAGCCATTCTCGATCGCCTCCCCGAAGAAATTCGCGCCGCCAATGCAACCCTCACCGAGTTACGCGTCATCCCGCCCGCGCTCGAAGATGTCTTCATCGCCCTCTCTAACGTTTCAGCGTTCGAACGTTCCAACGTTTAAACGTTCCAGTCTTTCACAAACTGCCTATGAACCCCGTCATCTCCGTCCAAAACCTCACCCGCAAATTCGGCGATTTCGTCGCGGTGGATCATGTCAACTTTGAAGTCGGCGCGGGCGAAGTGGTCGGCTATCTCGGCCCGAACGGTTCGGGCAAGACCACCACCATCCGTATGTTGCTCGGCCTGCTCAAACCCAGCGACGGCAATGCGACCGTCCTCGGCTTCGACGCGTTCGCACAAAGCGAGGAAGTCCGCAAGCGCGCGGGGTACATGTCTCAAAAATTCGCGTTGTACGATGACCTGACTGTGTTGGAGAATTTGACTTTCTATGGCGGTGTGTACGGCATTAAGGACAAAACCCGCATCACGCGGACCTTGGAACTGGTCGGTCTCAACGGGCATGATTCCACGCTGACGCGTTCGCTCTCCGCAGGCTGGCGGCAGAGACTCGCGCTCGCCATCGCGCTTGTGCATGAACCGAAACTTCTCTTCCTCGACGAACCCACCAGCGGCGTGGACCCGTCCGCCCGCCGCGCCTTCTGGGACCTGATCTATGAACTTGCCGAAGGCGGTGTGACGATTTTGGTCACAACCCATTACATGGACGAAGCCGAGTACTGCGAACGAGTCGGCATTATGCGTGAGGGTAAACTTCTGGCGATGGACACGCCCTCCAATCTGAAAAAATCCATCATTCAGGGCGACGTGTGGGAAGTGTATGCCCATCCCCTTGAAGCGGGACTCGAGTCGCTGGCGCGCGTGGCGGGAGTCCAACGCGTCGGGCTGGCGGGCGATCATTTGCGGGCGCTCAGCCGCGAGGTCCAGCCAGAAGCGTTGAAAGAGGCGTTGAGGCGCGCGGGAGTGGAAGTCCAAAAAATCGAGCGCGGCGAACCCACGCTCGAGGACGTCTTCCTCTCGCTGGCGAAGGATTGAGTCCTTCTTGACAGAAGAAGAAATGGTTATATACTGGGTGTGAGCCCCAACTTCATCGGGGAAATTATGGAAGAACAATCGCCCTCTCTCGAAGAACAATTCTCCGGGTTCGATTTTCGCGAACTGCCCATCGGGGTGTATATGACATCCCTGGATGGGCGGTTTATTGTCGCGAACCGAACGGTGCGGCAGATGTTTGGCCTGCCACTCGAGGGGAGTATTCGAAAGAACATCAGGGAATTTTATGCCAATCCCGCCGACCGCGAGGCGGCTATCGCGGAGGCAATCAAACTTGCAGAGCAGGGGAAAAACGTGGAGCGCGGGGTCCTGCGGCTTAAGGTGGGAGAGCGTGAGTTGTATGTCGAGGATTATTGTAAGATTCTGCAAAATCGGGATGGGCAGGCGATCGGCTTTGTTGGCTGTATGGTGGATGTCACGAGCGATTTCGAGTCCAGGCAACGCGCTCAGGAGTTGCAGGAACGCGTCGAGGAACTTCGCCTTGACATCGGGCGGATTTTGCACGCCAACACCACCACACTGCTGATGGTCAAGCAGACGCTGGACGCGGTGATCGAGGCCTTCGAGCCGAAGCCGTATCGGGATATGGCTGTTCCGTCCGCAGAGGATGTGGAGGCCATGCTGACCGAGTCCGCGAATGCGCTGGCAAACGTCATCGAGCGGCTGCTCCAAAGCGCGGACGAGGAACGCCGCCTCAGGGCCCTGCCTGCGGCACAGTGGAAGAGACTACAGGGGTATGCGGCGTTTTTGCGCGAATTCAAAGCGCGGATTCCAACGCCCGAATCGTATCCAGCCACCCTGCGAAAACTTGCCAACGAAGTAGGGCAGATCCACGCGGTCATCGCGCCCGGGAACCTCCCGCGCGAACAAACGCGCGAGTTGCAGAATGCGGCCTGGCATTTGGAACGGCTGACTAATCTGATCGAAGCGCTGGAAACCCGCGCGGCGGTCATCCAGATGGATTACACCATTCACAGTCTGCGTGAGTTCATTACCTCGGAGAAGCGGGAAGAAGTGGTCCGCGCGAATCTGAGCGTAAAGGCGCTGATCGAGGAATGCGCCAAACGCATGGCGGAATATGCGCGCAGTTTGAAGATTGACATCGAGCGCAAGGATGTGGAGGATGCGACAGTCAACGTCATCGAGCGGGACATGATACGCGCCCTGTCCAATCTGCTGCACAACGCCATCAAATATTCCTGGCGCCGCGATCCCGAACGGACGAAGCCTGCCTGGGTGTCCGTCCGCGCGTACGTGAAAGGCAAACAGGTGCATATCGAGTTCGAGAATTGGGGGGTGCCTGTCAAGCGGGAGGAAATCGAAAGAGGCAAGATCTTTGAACTCGGTTACCGCGGGGAATTGGCCAAGGACCGCGGCCGCCTCGGAACGGGTATCGGGTTGACGGATGCGCGCCGCGTGGCCGAGGCGCACGGCGGAAGTCTGGAAATCGAGAGTCATCCTGCGGTTCGCGGCGCACACAGCGAGAAAAGCGAAAATTATTACCGCCAGCCTTTCCTTACGAAAGTTACAATGATTCTGCCCGCTGCGGACAGAACATGACACCATTTGCTGGGAGGCACAATCGTGAAGACCAGAGTATTGTGGGTGGAAGACAGTGCGCGGCTGGAGCTGCGCAAATTAACGGGACCGATTTACATCAGCGGGGAATACGATATGAACCTGGCCGAGGACGCCACGAGCGCGGTCCGCTATTTGCAGTCGAAGGAATATGACGCCGTTATCCTCGACATGCGCCTGCCGCCGGGGATTGATGATTACTGGATCAAACTTTATCAGCAGAGGGGCGAGGACAAGGCGGATGCCCGCCTGGGTCTGGAGGTGGCGAGGTGGATGTTGAATGGACGCGCCGATTTTCCCTTCGCGCCGCCGCAATGGGTCAAAACCTACCATGTCGGCGTTTTCACCGTGGAAAACGATGCCGCTCTTCATGCCAGGCTCAAGGAACTGGGAATCAAGGTGTTTCAGCATAAGACCGCTGGTCTCGCAGACACGATTCTGATCGAGATTATCGAGAACATCATCGCTCAGCGCGGCGATCAGGAGGGCGGGAAAGGCGGGGCGGATGGAAATCCCATTTGATGGAATATTAACCCTCCTGATTTTCCTGGTTGGTATTCCCGCGTTGGTGCTGCAGTTGATTTCTGCGGCAGAGCGCCGGGCGGCTGTGAAAAAGGAGGGGCTGGATGTTCGATCTTCATTGACAGTGGCGCTAATAGTAGTGGTGATAGGCGTCTTGGTGCAATTTTGGTATGCCTACTCGACAAACAGTAGTGACAGTAAGAGCATTATTCAGCAGGCAATATGGGTGGGTACATTTATCCCTTTGATAATTCTGGTATTACGAGTTGCAAAGACCATTCCAGAACAATATGGCCGCCGCGAGAAGATCGTTGAAAAACTGACCCGGGAAGTATTGGAAGAATTACAGTCGAAAGCGCGTGTCGGCGGAGGAACTTTTGCCGATCTCGCCAACCTCGGCAAGCAATGCGATCCTGGCCAGGAACGCGAGATGGTGGTCAATGCCTTGAAGGAAATCGTCAAGGTTGTAATCGCCAAACCCGCCTACAAAGGCGATTCCTTCGAAACGCTCACGGATGAACTGGTGCACATGCTGGCCTCCGATCCCGAGCCAAAGGATTTGAACAATTACGATATTGCCATCAAGATTCTTTCCGCTATTCTATCGGCACAACCACTATCGGGGACCGAGGATGACAAACGTCGGGCGATCCATGCCGCCAGCAAACTGGGGCAGACTTTGATCGTGAACTTCAAGTCTGTGGAGAGGGACAACATCATCCTGGAATATATCGATTCCCTCGAACTTGCCCTGCCCCAACGCGAAATGCTGACGGAGGTGAGCCAGGCATTGTTCGAGATCGGCGTATGCGCAGTGAAGGAAGGTCACGATTTTGTATTTGTCGCCGCGCTGGACAAAATGACCGCTTTGGCTGAGGCGTATCCGCCCCTGCCTTCAGAATTTGTCACCGATTTGCTTGGGCTTATCGCTCATTACTGGGTAAAGGAAGGCAGCCGCAACAGGCTTGCGCGGGACAAGTTCCAGGAGGTCAGGAAATTCCTCGGAAAGCCCATCCTTCCCATGCTAGAGACTGCAGAGAGGCATTTGGTCAATACAATGTACTTCGACGAAGCCGACAAGTTGGCTCACATGGCCGAGGATATCAGGCAGGAACAGGCGGAAAAGAATAAATCCAAGCGAAAGTCTCGCAGGAAAAACTGAGACGACCCATCGGGTCGTCTCAACGTTTACTGGCGGAGCGGTTCGTTCGGCACGATCAGGGCCATGATAAGGTAGGCCAGCAAGACGCCCGGACCGGTGACGAAGAACAGCAGGACGAAGATCAGCCGCATGACGGTCGGATCCATGTTCATGTAATCGGCCAGGCCGGCGCATACACCTGCCAGCATGCGGTTGGTGTTGCTGCGGTACAGGGATCTGTAGTTCGTGTTCATTGGTGCTCCTTTCTTTTATCTGCATGGACTTACGCAGGAGGCCAATGAAAGTTGCTCAGTTCCTGAACTTGCGGCTTTCGAGGAAATTGGCAACGCTGACGTAGAGTAGAAAGACACCGATGAACAGCAGGAACAAAGCCTGCAGGCCCATCCATCGTAATTGATAGAGGCCAAAGCCCGCGAAGAGCAGACCTGTCAACAGATAGAACCAGGCACTGCGCGCGTAGTTGGCGCCCATACGTCTGGCTTGCAGGATGCCGCGCTCGGCCAGCAGATTCAGCCCGCGCACCTGTTCCTCGTGGCGGTCTTTGCAGGCGAGCGAATCATCCACTATTGCAGCGCAATCGGCGCACAGTCCGCGCTGGCAGTGTTTGCAGATTCCGACGGCGGGTTTATCAGGATGACGGAAGCAGACCATGTTATTCTCCGATCACCTGTAAAACCAGTTCTCGCTTTCGCGGCCGGTTGTCGAAATCCACGTAAACGATTTGCTGCCAGGTTCCGAGCAAAAGGCGCCCGTTCGTGAACGGCACAGTCAGCGATGCCCCGAGAAGCGCCGCGCGCACGTGGCTGTGACCGTTGCCGTCGCCCCAGCGCGCGTTGTGCGCGTATTCGCGGTTCGGCGGGACAATTTCATCGAACACACGCTTCAGATCGCTCAACGCGCCGGATTCATATTCGATGGTCGTAACCCCGCTGGTTGAGGAGGGACAGAAGACCGTCGCCGTGCCGTCTTTGAGTCCGCTTTGGATGATGTGATTCGCGATCTGATCGGTAATGTCGTGAACATCCGCATTCCCGCGGGAGGATAAATGTATGGAGAAGGTTTTTACCGTCATGTCTCGATTACATCTTCTCGACCGGATGCCTCAACACCGTTTTGAGTTTCTCCGGGCTGACGCGGCGCGGGTCGCTCATGTAGATTTCGTGATGTTTGCCGTTCGTCCCGACGCGGTCGCGGTAACCATTCTCCGCCGCGAAGGCGCGCATGACTTCGATGGTGGCGGGTTCGGTCGCATACGGGCCGATGTGCATCATCTGTACGCAAAGCCCTTCTTCGAAATATTCCAGCCGCGCCCTGGTCAGCGCAGGCAAATCCCCGCGTTTCTTACGCACCTGCTCACGCGCCTCCTCGAACATCTCCTGAGTGATGTGTTCAGGCTGGAGCATCATCACGGTGTAATACCAGTTGTCCTTGACCGTGATGTCGAATTGGCCATCCTCCACCCACCACAATCCCTCCAGCGCCATGACGGGATAATCTATCGGATTCTTCTTTCGTAGTTTGGACGTAAACTTCAACGTGTACGAAAGGCCGTACAATGTCATCATGGATTCTCGAAATTCGGGCGACGTTCCCGGCTCCCCGCCTGTTTCGATGGCGCCGTCAATCATCGCGAATTGCAGACGCGGCACTTCGATCAGCATCGGCTTTTTCGCGGAAGGCTTGTATAGATCCTTGTATTGTTTCTTGAGATCGAGAATTTTCATGTCAGACTCCTTTCATGCTGATGCGCTTGTTTCAATCGACTCTTCTCAGAATCCGGTGAACGAACAGTGTCAGTCCCTGCGATGGGACTTTCTTTTGACCAAAGTCCCAGTCTTTCCATGCCGTCCAGATGGATTCGGGAATAAATCGTTCGCTGCTGTCCGCTTTGGATTTCACGATATTCAACATCTGCTCGAATCTTTTGTCCTTTACCGCCCATTGGAAACGACTCAACACATCGAGCACGTGCAGGATGTCGTACCAAAACAGCGGCGTCTTGAGTTTGCGAAAATCCGTGCCCATGAAGAACATAAACGGATGAAGTTCCTTGCTTTTCTCCCAAAGGGTGAGCAGCGTTTCTACTCCAATTTTTGCAGACTTGCTCTCCCGCAATTTAGGTACATGTGCCAACATCTTCAACATCACCAGCGTCGCGTAGGGACACGGGTCATCCTTGCGACCGGGTCCGCGGAACTTTCCCAACTCCGGGGAGGCGGCGCAGGGCCAGCCATTTTCGCGAACCATACCATCCAAATATTCGATTGCGGTTTGGACGCGCGCATCATCGCGCATTCCCATCTGGATCAAGGATGAAACGATGACCGGCGCATCGCATAACACCCACGCCCATTCATCCTTGCCGCTTCCGCCGAAATGCACAGGGACATTCGTCGGCAATTGAAACGGTCCCTGTTTGGATTGGTGTTTCATCACCTTGTCCACGATCTTCTTCACCGGCGGATCGCTGACTTTGAATCCCAATTCCCCGATGAATGACAATTTGTGAAAAGGCTGGCTGGCGGACCGGTGACTGTTCAGCACCGTGCCGGGCCAATCCGCCAACTCTGCCAGCAAGGTTTTGATTTTCGGATCTGCCAGCATTTTCCTGCGCGCCGCGATGACTTGCGGATCGGTTTCTCGTTGCTCAAGCAAATCCACGCGCGTTCGGTATTCGACCCAGGGTTCGCTTTGCAGAAGCCATTCGATGGTTTTATCGTTCATATTTCCTCGCCGTTGCATCCAGCCATTCGATGACCATCCTCCGCAATTCGGGCGACGTTCCCGGCTCCCCGCCTTTTTCGATGGCTCCGTCAATCATGGCAAACTGAAAGCGCGGTATTCGAATGATGACAGGCTTCTTTGCTGACGGTTGGTAGTATTGCTTCAAGTCTTTTCTCAGATCCAGTTTCTTCATGGCACCCTCCTTGCCTCAATGTGAATTATAGCACAAATTTTCTAATCCTGTTCCTCGAAGCCCCCGCGCTGGATGACCTTCCTGCCAAAGCGCTCCTTGAGCGTGTCCACTGCCTCCTGCAGCCGCCGCGACTTGTCCCCGCCGTCGTCCCAAAGCGACAGTTGGTGCATCGGTTCTCCCAATCCACTTACTCCCACTCCGATCAATCGCACCGCCTGGCGCGGACGGCGAACTTTCTTGAGCAGGGTCAGCGCGGTTCCGAAGATTTCGTCATCGTTATCGGTCGGTTGCGCGAGGGTGGTCTGGCGCGTGAGCGTGGTGAAATCGGGCCAGCGGATTTTCAGTTTGACCGTCGTGCCTGCGAGATCGTTCTTTCTCAGTCTTCGGCCCACCTGCTCCGACAACTCGCGCAAGGTTTTTTCGATGACCTTATCGTCACGGACATCCACTGAAAACGTCGTTTCCTGGCTGATGGATTTGATCTCGTGTTCGGTGATGATGGGGCGATCATCCTGACCCCGCGCGTGGCGCGCCAGGTCGCGGCCGTGTTCGCCGAAGCGGCGCATCAAATCCGCTTCGGGCCAGCGGGCGATGTCGCCGATGGTGTGGATGCCCAGTTCTGCCAGCCGCGCCGCGGTCTTCGGGCCGACGCCCCACAGCATGTCCGCAGGCAAAGGACTCAAAAATTCCGCTTCCTTCCCGGACGGGACGATGGTCACCGCGTTGGGAGGCCCGTCTCCCCTCGCGGCCTTCTTCCCGACCTCGGTGGCGATCTTGGCCACGAGTTTGTTGGAGGCGATCCCGATGGAGCAGGGCAAATGCAATTCGTCGCGGATGACCGCCTGAAGGTCCCGCGCGAGGCGTTCGGGTGTCTTGTCGCGCAGGTCGGAGATATCCAGAAAGGCCTCATCAATCGAGATTTGTTCGACCCACGGCGTCAGGTTATGCAGGATTTCCATAACCTGCCTGGATACATCGCTATATATGCGGTGACGGGGAGGCACGATCACCAGATTTGGCAGGAGTCGTATGGCACGCGCCATTGGCATCGCCGAACGGATTCCAAATTGCCGCGCCGCGTACGAGCAGGACGAGACCACGCCGCGCTCGTCT
Organism: Anaerolineales bacterium; assembly: GCA_034435275.1. Taxonomy (GTDB): domain Bacteria; phylum Chloroflexota; class Anaerolineae; order Anaerolineales; family Villigracilaceae; genus JBFMCC01. Next base: position 9,412 of record DAOTXP010000015.1, read on the forward strand.
GGTTTGCCGCCCACGGCGAACGGTTTGCCGCGCAGGGAGGGGGTGAACTTCTCTTCGACGGCGCAGAAGAAAGCATCCAGGTCAAGGTGCAAGATAGTGCGAGACACGGGAAATATTATATGAGAAATCGCACTAAATTTGAAATGGAGATGTTACGGAAGTCATCTTGCTTTTCAGCCTGCCGGGTTGTATAGTAGTGGTGGCATTATTTACAGGAGGGCTTGTGGCATGTTAAATGGCGTACGCACGTCTGGTGGGGACGCGTGCTGAAAGGAGTATTGATGCCTGCAAAACGCTACCTGGTGACTGCGATCGTGATGTTGGCGTTACTTTCGCAAGCCACCCCTATTTCATCCCCGACAACTTCACAAGTCGAGGCGGCTTCGTATTGCGATTGGGCGCAGTTTGTGATGGACGTGACCGTGCCGGATGGGACGATTCTCGCACCCAACACACCGTTTACAAAGACCTGGCGTTTGAAAAATATCGGCACCTGCACCTGGACCACCGCCTACGCGGTGGTCTATTCGCACGGCGACATGATGAGCGCGCCGCCGGTGGTCAATCTGCCGTATGATGTCCCGCCCGGCGCGACGGTTGACGTGTCGGTGCAGATGACGAGTCCTCCAGTGAGCGGCCATTTTCGCGGCAACTGGTTCCTGCGCAATGCGGCCGGGGCCATATTTGGCATCGGGTCGGCTGCGAGCAGCCCGTTCTGGGTGGATGTCGTTGTCTCCTCGCCGACCATCACAGCCTACGATTTCTCGGCGGAAATCTGCGCGGCCACGTGGCATTACGACGGCGGTCCTATTCCGTGTCCATATCGAGAGGCGAAGAAACAATATGGTTATGCCATACGGATCGAGAACCCGATTCTCGAGAACGGGACGCCCGCGGGTCAGGCAGGCATTCTCACTGTGCCTCACCAGAAATACAATGGCATCATCATGGGGGTCTATCCTGAGATGGACATCATGCGCGGCGACCATTTCCAGGCGATCATTGGGTGTCAATACGGCGCGACGGATTGTTACGTCACCTTCGAACTGGATTACATGACCCCGGACAGAAAGCTGGTAACAATCTGGAAGTTCAAGGAAAGATACGATGGCATGTTCTATCGTGCCGATGTGGACTTGAGCAAATATGCCGATAAAAAGGGAATCAAACTGGTCTTGATCGTTCGGGCCAGCGGACCCGCGGGCGGCGACCAGCCTGTGTGGGTAGCGCCCAGCCTTGTCCGCGAGGTGGCCTCACTTCCGGGCACCCCCACGCCTCTCCCGGCGACCGCCACGCCTATGGTCCCAACCCCGACGCCCACCGCGACGCTGCCTCCCGCCTCCGCGTGTGACAAAGCGGAATTCGTGCAGGATGTCTCCACACCGGACGGGACCGATATTCCGGCCGGCCAGGCGTTCACCAAGACCTGGCGTTTGAAGAACGTCGGCTCCTGCACATGGACGCCTTCATACAGCCTGACCTTCGTCAGCGGCGACCAGATGGGCGGCGCGGCGGCTTCGGCCCTGCCGGCTACCGTCCTGCCTGGCCAGACGATTGACCTGACGGCTTACCTCACGGCTCCCACTGTCCCCGGCACATACAAAGGTTACTGGATGTTGCGTAACCCGGCCGGCGGTTTCTTTGGAATCGGCCCGAACGGCGACCAGCCGTTCTGGGTCTCGATTGACGTACCGGGCGTGACCTCCGGCGGCTACGATTTCGCGGCCGAGGCCTGCAACGCGGTTTGGGTCAGCGGCGCGGGTGTCCTGCCGTGTCCAGGAACGGATGGCAGCTCCAGCGGGTTCGTATTGAAGTTGGCCAACCCCGTTCTCGAAAATGGAGTCACGGATACCCGTCCCGGCCTGCTGACCGCTCCGCAGATGGTGAATTACGGCTGGATTCAGGGCGTCTATCCTGCCTTTGTCGTGCAAGCCGGTGACCACTTCCAGTCCACGATCAACTGCGAGTACGGCGCGAGCGGTTGTGACGTCTACTTCCGCCTCGACTATCAGATTGCCAGCGGGCCGATCAATACGCTCTGGGCATTTCATGAGCGGTATGAGGGCCTGTACTACAACATTGATCTTGACCTCAGTTCGCTGTCGGGGCAGAACGCCAAGTTTATCCTGACTGTGCTCTCGAACGGTGCCGCAAACGGAGACCGCGCGGTATGGGTGGCGCCGCGTCTCGTCCGGACCGGAGTGGTGAACGCCACACCGACACCCGCCGAAACATCAACGGCTGTCCTGACTACCACACCGACGCCCACCGCCACGCCGACACCGACCGGAATGCCGGTCCCGACCTTCACGCCGACTCCGGTTCCAACGACCACGAGCTGGCTGACTTTCACCAACACGCCATACGGCTTCTGGTTCAACTACCCGCCGCAGGGACAGATCGTCAGCCAGGCGGATCAGAATGTGCGCATCCAGTTGCCCTTTGTCCCCGGCACCAACCTGGTAGAAAAATATCTGGACGCCAGTGTGCTTGTCAGCCCGGCAGTTTGCAAGAGCCCGCTTGGAACTGGATACCCGCCCGATGCGATTCAAACCTCGCAGGTGATCATTAACGGGATCAACTTCCTCAAGGAGAGCGGCGCGGACGGTGCGGCTGGCAGCCTCTACCAGTGGACCGCGTACTCCACGCAGCGCGACAATGTTTGTGTCAGCCTCGGATTCGTCCTGCACTCTCACAACCCGGGCGTTTATTCCACCCCGCCTCCGCTGTTCGACGAGGCAGCCGAGTCGGCGGTCTTCGTCGAGATTGTCTCGACCTATGCCTGGCTGCCTGCCACGCCCACGCCGGTTCCCACTGCCTCCTCTTTGATCGGTCCCTATTCTGTATATCGTGTGGCCGACGGCGATGTGCTCAACATCCGCTCGGCGGCTGGCGTCACCAATCCGATCGTCTCGACTTTCCCCCGAGACGCGGTCAATGTGATGCGCACCGGGCCGATTACCCCGGTCAACGGTTCGGAGTGGGTTGAGGTGATGCGTCCGGATGGCGGCGGGACCGGCTGGGTCAACTTCTACTACCTGACCGAATACGTTGCGCCCGCCACATTCTGCGGGGACGCGCGCATCGCACCCCTCATCGAACAGTTCAAGCAGGCCGTGAACCAGTCCAGTGGTCAGTTGTTCGCCGCGCTGGTCAGCCCGCGGCACGGTGTCAACGTGAATTTCTGGCTGCACGGCACGACGGTGAATTACACCACCTCCACCGCGCAGACGGCCTTCACCAGCACGGAGTCGATCAACTGGGGCAGTGGCGCGAGCGGCGCCCCTGACGTGGGAACGTTCGCCCAGATCGTCCAGCCGAAACTGGCGGACGTGCTCAACTCCAGTTACCAGTTGAATTGCAACAACCCGTCTTACGCGAGCATGTTTGTCGACCCGTGGTCGTATCTCAACGTGAATTACTACGCGGTCATCAAGCCGTACACGCCGGGCATTGAACTGGATTGGCGGATTTGGCTCATGGGTTTCGAATACGTGAATGGACAGCCCTATCTGATGGGAATGACCCATTTCGTCTGGGAGCCCTGAGATCATCCCTTAGCGTTGAAGCGATCAGTCAGACCGCGAGGCCTCGCGGTCTGACTGATTAGCGTGGAATTTTCAGCCCTCTCTTCATATTGTCCTAACGCGCAACCGGGGATATACTTATGCAGGTTATCCGCAATGGAACTTTCAGCCCTTGCCGTGCGTCTCTTTCAGGCATTATTGATCCGAGGAGGATGAGATGAAATCCAAATTGACCTTTGCCACCGTGGCTTTGCTGATCGCCCTGCTGACCTCGCTTGTGCCGGTCGGCGGGCTGACTGTGCAGAGCGCGGCGGCCTCCACCTATTGCGATGCGGCGCAATTTATCGCGGATGTAACCATACCCGATGGGACGAATTTTGCGCCGGGCACCGCCTTCAAAAAGACGTGGCGGCTGAAGAACATTGGCACCTGCACGTGGACGACCTCATACAGTATGGTTTATGTCAGCGGCGAGAAGATGGGTTCCACGCTCACCGTGGCAATGCCGACCACGGTCGCGCCCGGCCAGACGGTTGACATCAGCGTGGATATGGTCGCACCCTCCGCGCCGGCCAAATATCGCGGCAACTGGCAGTTCAAGAATGCCGCCGGTGTGCTGTTTGGCATCGGTGTGAACGCCAACAAACCCTGGTGGGTCGAGATCAACGTGACCGGCGCCGGGACCGGCGTGGCCTATAACTTCGCCGAGAGAGCCTGCGATGCGGTCTGGACCAGCGGCGCGGGCGTCCTGCCCTGTCCGGGCACGGACGGAGATTCCAAAGGTTTTGTGCTCAAGCAGGCCAACCCCAAACTCGAAAACGGCGTGGCCGATCCCAACCCCGGCCTGCTGGTCTCACCCCAGAATGTGACCAATGGTTACATCCAGGCAGTCTATCCTGCCTTCCGCGTGCAAAGCGGCGACCGCTTCCAGGCGACCGTATCCTGCGAGGGCGGCGCGACCTCCTGTTACGTTGCGTATCGCCTGGATTACCAGGTCGGTTCCGGCGCGGTCAAGACGTTTTGGTCCTTCCGCGAAAAATACGAGGGACAATACTACCGCGCCAACCTCGACCTGAGTTCGCTCGCCGGGCAGGATGTGAAATTCATCCTATACATGTCCGCCTATGGATCGCCGACCGGCGACCGCGCCCTGTGGGCCAACCCGGTCATCGCGCGCGCCGGCGCGGTCAGTACCGCGACTCCTACTGTGACCGGCACGCCCCCCACCGCGACCCCCACTTCCACCGCGCCCACTCCCACGCACACGCCTCCGCCTGCAACGGGCTGTGACAAGGCGCAATTCATTGCTGACGTGACCGTTCCCGATGGCACTCTATTCAACCCCGGCGCAACCTTCAAGAAGACCTGGCGTTTGAAGAACGTCGGCACCTGCACCTGGACGACTGGCTATCTGCTGGTCTTCTCCAGCGGCGAGCAGATGGGCGGCCCGGCTTCCGCGGCCTTCCCCACCAGCGTCAACCCCGGCCAGACCGTGGACCTCTCGGTCAACCTCACGGCTCCCAGCAACGGTGGATCTTATCGCGGCTACTGGATGCTCAAGAACGCCTCCGGCGCGATCTTCGGCATTGGCGCACAAGCCAACAAACCCTTCTGGGTGGACATCAAGGTCAGCGGCCCGACCGTCACGCCCGGCGGACCAACCGTCACACCCGGCGGCCCGACTGCTACGCCTCAGGCAAACACCGCCTATGATTTCGCAGTCAACGCCTGCTCGGCCCAATGGGTCAGCGGCGCGGGCAACCTGCCCTGCCCGGGCACGGACGGCGACGCCAAAGGCTTCATCCTCAAAGTGAGCAACCCGCGCCTCGAGAACGGCGCGACAGACACTCGTCCGGGCCTGATTACGTTCCCGCAGAACGTCAACAACGGATACATCCAGGGCATCTACCCCGCCTTCCGCGTCGAGAGCGGTGACCGCTTCCAGAGCATTGTCAACTGCGAGTTCAATGCCACGTCCTGCTACGTGGTCTTCCGCCTCGATTATCGAATCGGGAGCGGCGCGATCAAGACCTTCTGGGTGTTCGGCGAAAAATACGAAGGCCAGTACTTCCAGGCTGACCTCGACCTGAGTTCACTGGCCGGGCAGGATGTCCAGTTCATCCTGACCGTGCTGGCCGGTTCGTATGCCAGCGGCGACCGCGCCCTGTGGGTGGCGCCGCGCATCTTCCGCGCCGGCGCGGGCGCCGCGCCCACGGCCACCTTCACGCCAACAGTGACTGCCACCTCGACGCCGACTCCGACGGCCACCCCGTGAGGAACAAAACAGGTTTGACTCTCGTCGTTGGCACAGGCGCTTATTCCTGTGCCAACGATTTTAAGCCATCGAGGGTATCGTGAAAAAAATTCTTGTCTTTGTCCTGCTTTCTTCAATGCTCGCGGCCTGCGCGGGGGCCCCCGCAACCGCCCCGGCTCTTCCGCTGGATACGCCCACGCAGGCTCCGCAGTCACAGCCATTGACTCTCGAATCCGATTCGGAGACCATTCGCCTCAAACTTCTTTACAGCCATACGAACTGGCAGACGATCTGGGTGGACGGCGTCGTCACATGGAATGCGCCCGAGGGACTCGACGCACCGGCGCAGGTGTACCGCCAGCAGGTCTGGGTGGACCAGCCGAACTTCCGTTTCCGTTATGTCAACGGCGTTGTAGATGGTGAACCAGACTTTGTCCGTGTCAGCGACGGGCAGAATGTCCTCGAAACCAACCTGGCCACCGGGCAGTCCCTGCCCTCGGTTCTTCCCGACTTCGTGCGGGCTCCGTTCGAGCCGCCTTCGGTCATCACTGACACGATCTACCCCCACCCGCTGGAGGGACAGATGGGTTCGCCCTTCGGCGCGTTGATCTTCCCGACCGCGCTTGGTCAGAGCAGTGGGACATTTACTCCCACGGGCCTCGAAACAATTTTGGGCCGCGAGACCCTGGTCGTGGAATGGTCGCCCCAGCCGGGACTGCTCGCCAGCCGCTACTGGGTGGATACGCAGACCGGCGTCATCCTGCGCGCCCAGGACTTTGGCAAGGGCGGGGGCGAGGCGATCCAAAACGAGTACGTGATCAACGCGGTTGCATTCGACCAGCCGCTTGCGGATGCGTTGTTCCTCGTCGAGCCGGTATCGGGCCTGGGCTTCACCGACATCACTGGTGCGACGCCCACGCCCGAGGTCGCGGCCGCGACGCCGACGGTTGAAGTCTCACCCGCGGACCTGGGCGAGGTCTACTTCTTCACGCTGAAACGGGATGGGACGAACGCCGTCGAACTGGTGCGCCTGCCCGGGTCCTGTGTGACCGTGCAGACCGTCTGCCCGCCGCTCGAGATCGTCGAGACGCCCTTCGCGCTGGATTTCAGTCTCACACCGCTGGCCTGGTCTCCCAACGGGACTCTGGCCGCGTTCGCCGCGCCGTCCGCGAATGGCATGTCGCTGTACCTTTACAAGCCTCAGGATGAATCGTGGACGCCGCTGGCGGAGTTCCCGATCATTGACCTGCCGGCCTGGTCGAGCGACGGCACGTGGATCGCTTTCCGCGCCCAGGACGGACAGGGCGGGGGGAGTGTGCAGGTGATTCATCGCGACGGCACCGGCCTGCGCGACCTGACTGCCTCGCCCGATTTGCCCGCTGAAGGACAGCCTTATGTGTTGAACGGCTGGGTCGGCGAAAACGTGATCCTGCGTTCGGGCCAGCCCGGCAATGAAGGGTTGATTTATATCGCGCGGGCTGAAGATGGTTATGTGCGTGCGTTGTACGATACCCTACTCACCAAGGCGGAACTTGTCCCCTCTTTCGGCGGCGACTTTTTTGCCTACGACGATTATGACTATGCCAGCATGAAGCACATCCTCAGCCTGCTCACGCCGGAAGGGAATGTGCGCGAGCAATTGGCGACCTTCACGACCACGATCTATCCGATTGTCTGGTCGCCTGATGGGAACTCGCTGGCCTTCAACGTCTACGGCGTGGACCCCGCGGCCCAGGTGAATGACGTATACGTCATCCGCCGCGACGGCACCGGCCTGGGACAGGTCTATCGCGGCGCGGCAGTTTCGTATCTGCGCTTCTCGCCCGATGGGAAATATCTGCTGGTTGAAGATTCGACGGATACAGGCCGCCGCTTGTTCGTCATCTCGCTGGAGACGCTGGAACAATTCAGTATTGACGCCCCGGGCCTCTCCCTCAGCGATGACTGGATGATGGCCTCCTGGAGGCCGTGAAAAAGCAGACCTCCGAGTTGAAAAACTCGGAGGTCTTTTTGTTTCTACTGGTGATTCATCAAAGAAAACAAGATTATAGTTGCACCTCACGTGCTACGGCAGGTCAATTCGGATGGCGTCCACGTCACTGCGGCCGGAGCCAATCTTCTTGACAGTGATGATGTGGGTGTCGCCGTCGGAATACATCGGACTGGTGTAGGTCTGCTGCCAGACCTTGCTGGGACTGTAGGCGTCAATGGTGGTGAGCAGAATCCGCCTTGTAGAGTTCATCGAAGACAGCATATCAGCCTCCGCTGTCCATTTGGCTTGCGAGCTTGCAATCTCTGGTAGTGATGCGGGGCTGCAGTTCTCCGAACATTTGGTCATACTCTTGTCGCCACGCTTCGAGTTGAGGATATATTACAAACTTGCTGACCGTCTTGCCTAGTAGCAAATGTCACATTTCGCGATGACACTTTTGTTTATCGCCCTCATATTTTCTTCACGACCAAGAGTACTTGCTTCGCCTCTATCAATAGGTCCTCGCTCGCGAGGGTCTTCACGAAGCGCCCCGTCGAGCCGCGGTTGCCGTCTCCTTAACCGTCACTTCTCTTTCCTCCCCTTCATCACAATCTGGATCGGCGTGCCGATGAACCCATACGATTCGCGGATGCGGTTTTCCAGGTAGCGCCGATAACTGAAGTGCGCCAGTTTCGGGTCGTTGACGTAGACCATGAACGTCGGCGGGTCGGAGCGGACCTGCGTGCCGTAATACATTTTGAGGGCGCGCCCGGCGTGTGAGGGCGCGGGGTGTTCGTCCTGCGCCTGCTGGATGACCTGGTTGATCTGCGAGGTGGTGAGCCGCGCCAATCGCTCCTCCTGGACTCTCAGCGCCAGCGGCAGGACCTGGTCCACGCGCTGGCCGGTCCTGGCGGAGATGAATAACAGAGGCACGTAATCCAGAAAGTTCAGTTCCTGGCGGATGCGTTTCGTGAAGGCGTCCATCGTGTACGCGTCCTTCTCGACCGCGTCCCATTTGTTGACCAGCACCACCGTGCTCTTCCAGGCATCCAGGATAAAGCCCGCGATGTGCGCGTCCTGCGCCGTGATCCCGCTTTCGGCGTCAATGACCAGCAGGGCCACGTCGGCGCGCTCGATGGCTTTGAAGGCGCGCAGGACGCTGAACTGCTCCACGCCGCGCTCGATCTTGCCGCGGCGGCGGATGCCAGCCGTGTCAATCAATGTGATGTCCATGCCCTCGTACTGGATCTTTGTGTCCACCGCGTCGCGCGTCGTGCCGGGGATGGGGCTGACGATGGCGCGCTCCGCGCCCACCAGCCGATTGAGCAGGCTGGACTTGCCCGCGTTGGGCTTGCCGACGATGGCGATTTTAACGGACTCATCCTCCTCGTCCGCGCGCTGCGGAGGGAAGGCCTTGACCAAATCGTCGAGCAGATCGCCGGTGTCGGTGCCGTGCACGGCCGAGATCGGATACGGGTCGCCGAGTCCCAGTTCGTAGAATTCGGCCGCGGCGGCGCGGCGTTCGGCGCTGTCGCATTTGTTGACCACGAGGAAGATCGGCGGCCAGGGTTTGCTCTCCACCTTTCGCTGTGTGCGGCGCAGGATTTCGGCCACCTCGCGGTCCGCTTCGGTGACGCCCTCTTCGCCGTCGGTGATGAATAACACCGCGTCCGCGTCCTCGACGGCGATGCGCGCCTGGGCGCGGATCTGCTCGATGAAATCGGCCGAGCCAATGGAGAGGGGCGTCCTGCCGCCGTGAGTCGGGTCAATGCCGCCGGTGTCCATCACGTGAAATGAAACGCCGTTCCACTCCGAATCCGAAAGGAGACGGTCACGCGTGGTGCCGGGCGTATCGTCCACGATGGCGAGGCGCTCGCCGACGAGGCGGTTGAAGAGGGTGCTTTTGCCCACGTTGGGACGTCCCACGAGGGCGACGAGAGGCTTAGGCATGGTTAGATTCTATCATCGCGCTGCGAAGTCCCGCTGCTCTTCTGGAGAGCGGAGGCCCCGAGCATGGCGAGGGCCGAAGACGGAGCGCAGTAACCGATACATTGCCCTTCGTCTTCGCTGCGCTTTGCTCAGGGCGATGTAACTTTTAGAAAAGGTGGCTTGATTGATGGGCATTTTTCCTTCGTGCCCTTTGTGTCCTTTGTGTTTAAAATGGGTTTCCCGTTAAAAACGGTAGAGCCGAAAAGGTTACGGCGTTGGCGTGAGGGTGACGCCCGGCGTAATGACGACTTCCACGGTGGCCGGCAGGATCGATTCAACGGAAATATCCGCCACGAGGATTTCGATTCTAGGAGTCAACTGATGCGTGCCGGCCCCCAGGCCGGTGAGGTCCACAATGACGCGCACATCCTGCCGCGAGAGTCCGTTGAGCACAGCCGACGGCCCGGAGAGAATCACGTCAACGGTAGTGGGGGAGATCGCCGCGCTCAGGCCTTCCTCGAGGCCGGTGAACTCGACGGTCACGCGCGGGAGCGTCAGGTTGCTCTGGATGGGGTCAATGCCCACCTCCACTTCCACGCTCTGCTCGCCCACCACCGAAACACCCTCCGGCAGGTTGAGCGCCAGGCGGGTGAAGATGTCGTCGCTGGCGTTTTGCAGGTCAAGCGGCGCGGTCTCGACCACGCCCGGCAGGGCGTTGACCAGGCTGGGGTCCGAGGAGAAGACCGTGACGACCGGCGGGAAGACGGATAACTTCGTGAGCAGGTAGCCGCTGGCCACCTGTCCGCGCGCCACCACTTTGACGGCCACATCGCGGTAGCCGCCCTGCTGGACGACCGGCAGGGTGACTTGCACACCGGACGGATTGACGCTGAGTCCGCTGACGGGCTGGTTCGCCTCGTCCAGGACCTGGACCGCGAGCAGTTGATTGACGCTTTCGCGCGTCCCCGAGAGGTTGACGACCACGCGCACGCGCTCGACGCGCGCCATGACCGACTCCGCGCCGGAGAGCACCACCTCCCCGGGTGTGAGTTCCACCTGCCCGGCCTCATAGCCGACCGCGGGTTGCCCGTTCAACGTGACATCCACCGGGATGGTGCGCGTGGCGAGCGGTTCGAGCAACAGCGTCAATGCACTGGGCGAGGCCGAGACGATGCGCACCGGGCTGAGCGCGACCTGAACCTGGATGTTCACGGTGTGCTCCCCCGCGCTCAAGCCGGAGAGATCGAGGACGGCGCGCACGGGTGCCTCCTCGGCCTCCAGTTCGTCCCAGATGGAGCGCGGCGCGCGCAGGGTCACTTCCACTTCGCCGGGGTAGTCGCCGTTGATGACCAGGCCGGGGTCCTGCCCGACGATCTCGACCGGCACCGGGTCCGGGAAGACGCGTTCCTCATCCGGGTCGTCGGCGGTGACGGCCGCGATCCATACCGTCACAGCGAGCGTGAGTGCCCACAACAGCGTGCGCCAGTTTTTGGAAAGCCAGCCAATCATCGTTCTTCGTCCTTGCGCCGGAGCAGGTTGGGGAAGATGCGCTGAAGCAGGTTGTTTTGCGGGGTCTCTCCCGAACGATAAAAGGCGATCAGGATGTTTTCCAATCGTTCCGGGTCAATGCGACGGATCATCCGCCCGGAGTGCGCGATGGAGATCGAGCCGGTCTCCTCCGAGACGACCACCGCCACCGCGTCGCTGGATTCGGAGATGCCCAGCGCAGCGCGGTGACGCAGTCCCATCTGCCGCTCCGGCGAACGGTTGAGGATGCCGCTGGAGGAAAGCGGCATCACGCAGGCCGCCGCCTCCAGCCGCCCGCCCGCGATGATGACGGCCCCATCGTGCAGGGGTGTGTTCGGGTAGAAGATTTGCAGGAGCAATTCGGGTGTCACCTGGGCGTGAAGTTGTACGCCGGTCTCGGCGATGCCCTCGAGGCTTTCGAGCCGTTGCAGGACGATCAGTGCCCCGTGCTGACGAGCCGATAGCCGTGCCGCCGCGCTGACGATGGCCCGGATGGTCTGCTGCATTTTCTGGTCTTCGCTCTTGCCGCCCGGGAAGAACGCCCCGGCGCGCCCGATGCGTTCCAGGGCGCGGCGGATCTCCGGCGCGAAGATGACGGGGATCGCCAGCAGGAGGGCGGGCAGGGTGCTGGTGATCAGCCAGGAGAACGCCGGCAGGTCCGCCAGGCTGGTGAGCAGGGCCAGTGCGACGATGAGGAAGATGATGCCGCGCAGCAGGGCCATGGCCTGCGTATCGCGCAGGGCGTACAGCAGGCTGAAGAATATCAAAGCCACCAGCAGGATGTCGAGGACACTCAGCCAGTCGAGCCGTTGAAAGACGAAGAGCAGATTGCTTAGAAAGTCGGCCATGGATATTCAAAACCTGCGACATCTAACCGCCAGGCTGCCAAAAACGCGTCTCATTCAAGTCCGCGTCCTGGTACCGTGGCGGTGATTCATCGAACGTTTGCGACGCGCTAGATCGGACGGAGAACGCGGTCCTGGCGCAGTTGCTTGAAGAACAGCGTCGTCCCGGCCGGCATGGATTCGGTCGCCGCGTCCTGCCACGCCTGCACACCCAGGGTCTGCGGCGTGCGCGGTTCGTAGCCGAGTTTTTTCCAGACATCCTTGTACGCGGCCAATTCCGCCGACGGGAACAACAGGGACGCCTCACATTGCAGGTCGTTGGAAGCCAGTTCGACCTCATGAATGAGGATTTCCAGCGCCTTGACGGGATCCGTGGCGCGGTCGAGGTAGAGGTCGGTCGTGCGCGCCACCAGGTTTTCCACCTGCCAGCCCGCCAATCCAATCAGATTGCCGCCGCTCTGCAGGAGCAGGTAAGCCTTCTCGCCAAATGCCTCCATCACATCATCCTGGTTCATTTTTCGGGCGCCCTGACTCAGCCGCGTGATCAATTCGGCGATGGCCGCCGAGTCGCGCGGACGGCCGCGCTGGACGGCCATGTCGCCCATCGCCTCTTTGTGGATGAGTGGGCTCGTATCGGTCTTGGGCGAGATACGTTTCCAGGCCGCCGTGACCTGATTCCACAATTCATCGTACGATCCGCTGTTGCGGATGACCATGCTGGCCTGCGCGACCTTGCCCGACTGCGGCAGTTGGGCGCGGATGCGCTGGAGCGCCTCCTCGCGGCTCAGACTACGTTTGCGCATCAGCCGCTCCACCTGGATTTCCTCCGGCGCGTACGTGACCCAGACCGCGTCGCAGGCCTTGCGCAGTTCGCTCTCGAGCAATTTGATCGCCTCGATCACCACGACCTTCTGGCTGGCGCGGCGGACGAGCATGTCGGTCGCCTGGCCAACGAGAGGGTGGACGATCGCCTCGAGCTGGGCGAGCGCCTGCGGGTCCCGAAAGACCACGGTGCTCAGTTTGGCGCGGTCAATCTCGCCCTCCGGGTTGAGCACCCATTTGCCGAACAATTCGACGACGGGTCCGTATCCGGGCGCGCCCTTTGCCACCGCGCGGTGCGCGAGGGAATCCGCGTCAATGGTGTACGCGCCAAGATGTTCCAGCATGCGTCGGACCACGCTCTTGCCGGTGGCGATGTTGCCTGTTAATCCGATGACATATTTCCCGGGCCAGTTGCTCACAGTCACTCCTCGAAATCGTTGCACGCCTATTTTACATTAAAAAGTGTACGCGTTTGACTGCGACATATCCGACGTTTTTCAGTTGACGCCCGCCCGCCAAACAGGTATGATGATATTGCCTCAGGCCGGTCGGGCGGTCGCGGTCCTGTGTTGACGGGATCGAGGAAAGTCCGCACTCCAGAGAGCACGGCGTCGGATAGCACCCGGGGCGGGAAGACTTCGTTTGGAGTCGACCTGCCGGATAAGGGCCACAGAAACAGGTCGCTCCCTCACCCCTGCGCCCCTCTCCCATTGGGAGAGGGGAAGGGGGTGAGGGCAGTAAGAGTGAAAAGGTGGCGTAAGAGACCACCGGCGTCTGCAGTAATGCGGACGGCCAGGTAACCCCCGCCGGGAGCAAGGCCAAGCAGGGACGATACTGTCTGCGGACGGGAGGAGGCTGCTCGTCTCCTTATGCACCTCTCCTTGAGGGAGAGCGTCAGTCCCGGGTAGGCCGCCAGAGCGGCGCGGTGACGCGCTGCCCAGAGAGATGATCGCCCAGGCAGGGTGCGGGGACGAAGTCCTTCGGGACGTAAACCCGCTTCCCTCTGCCGGACAGAATGCGGCTTATAGACCGGCCGAGGCAAACGTTAAAGACTGTATGCATGAACTCCCCGTCACCCAGTCCATTCTAAAAATTGCCCTGCAACATGCAGGGCAGGCAAATGCAAAACGCATTACCGACATTCATCTGGTGATGGGTGAGTTGTCCGCCAACGTGGATGACTCTGTTCAGTTTTATTGGGACATAATCGCCAAAGATACGCTGGCCGAGGGCGCGCAGTTACACTTCCGCCGCGTCCCGGCCGAACTTCAATGTATGGCCTGCTTCGAAAAGTATCATCCCGACGGCGGAGAACTGCTCTGCCCCAATTGTGGAAGTGTGGGTGCGAAAATCATCGCCGGGGAGGAATTCTTCGTCGAAGCCATTGACGTCGAATAGTCATCGAAAAGGAACTGCCATGCCCACTCGTGTCCCTGTCGTCGAAAACATCCTCAACGCCAATGACCGCCTCGCCGAGGAGAACCGCGCCCGCATCGAAGCCGCGGGAGTCTTCTCCGTCAATCTGATGGCCTCGCCCGGCGCGGGCAAGACCTCGCTCATCGAGCAGACCCTGCCGCGCCTGAAGGATAAACTGCGCGTGGCTGTCGTGGATGGCGATCTCGCCACCTCCCTCGACGCCGATCGCGCCGCCGTTGCCGGGGCCGCCGCGGCCATTCAAATCAATACCGGCGGCGATTGTCACCTCGATGCGGTCATGCTGCGCGGCGCGCTCGAACAACTCGACCTCACGCAATTCGATTTGCTCATCGTCGAGAATGTCGGCAACCTCGTCTGCCCGGCCGCCTTCAAACTCGGCACGCACAAGTCCGTGCTCATCGCGTCCGTTCCCGAAGGCGACGACAAACCGTACAAGTATCCCGGCATGTACCGCGGCGTGGATGCGCTCGTCATCAACAAAACCGACCTCCTGCCTTACGTGCCTTTCCGAATGGATTACTTCGAGCGCGGCGTCCAGGTGCTCAATCCAGATGTGAAAACATTTCCGCTCTCCTGCCGCACGGGCGAAGGGATGGATGCATGGGTGAAGTGGTTGCTTGGGAACGTACACAGGTAAACAAGTACACAGGTAAACAGGTACACACGTACACAGGTTTCCGTCATTGCGAGGAGCGTTCTTTGCGACGAAACAATCCCCGCGCGGTGGAGAAGATTGCTTCGCAATGATAATTGAAAGAAAAGAATGAAGCACGGGCTTCGGGTTCACATCACGGGCGTTGTGCAAGGGGTCGGTTTCCGACCCTTTGTTTATAACCTTGCCTCGCGGCTGAATCTCAATGGCTGGGTAAACAACACCTCGGCTGGCGTGGACATTCACATCGAGGGGGATGAAACGGACCTGAATTCCTTCATTGAGAAATTATCGAGTGAAAAGCCGCCGCTTGCGGCAATTGATGAAATCAAGATCCAAGAAGTTCCGCCAGAAAATTTTACAACTTTCAACATTCAACATTCAACCGCCATCGAGGGCGCGTTCCAGCCCGTCTCACCCGACGTTGCCATCTGCGGCGACTGCCTGCGCGAACTCTTCGATCCCTCAGACCGCCGCTATCGTTATCCCTTCATCAACTGCACCAATTGCGGGCCGCGCTTCACCATCATCAAAGACATCCCCTATGACCGCCCGAAGACGACCATGGCTCCTTTTGCCATGTGTCCCGATTGCGAACGCGAATATACCGATCCCGCAAATCGTCGTTTTCATGCCCAACCCGTAGCCTGTCCCGTTTGTGGACCTCAAGTATGGTTGGAAAGTTCGAAGGTTGGCAGGTGGCAACGTTCGAGCGATGGTGATAATGCCATTGCAGAGACACGGCGACTCCTGGCAGAGGGAAGAATCCTTGCCATCAAAGGCCTGGGCGGATTCCATCTTGCGTGTGACGCGACCAACGCTGAATCGGTCATCGAACTCCGCAACCGCAAACTCCGCGTGGACAAGCCGTTTGCCTTGATGATGTCTGATCTTGAAGTTGTCGAGCAGCATTGTTTCGTCAATGACGAGGAACGAGCCTTGCTGCTTTCCGCGGCGCGTCCCATTGTTTTGCTCAAACGCAGACCGGAGTCGCCCATTGCCAAGGAAGTCGCACCAAACCAGGACTGGCTTGGAGTCATGCTTCCATACACGCCATTACACTACTTACTATTCACAGACTCCCTTCAACCTTCACCCTTCAACCTTCAACCGCTAGTCATGACCAGCGGCAATCTCAGCGAAGAACCCATCGCGACCGACAACGATGAAGCGCGCGAAAGATTGAAATCGTTGGCCGATGCGTTTTTGATGCACAACCGCGATATTCACACCCGTTGCGATGACTCGGTAGTGCGCGTGTTTAATGGCGGACTGTTGAGCGTAGACCGCGAAGCGCCGTCCACCGCCCGCCGCCCATCGTCTGTTTACCCCATCCGCCGCTCGCGCGGGTACGCGCCCTTCCCTGTCAAACTGCCGCGGGAGGTACCGCCGCTCCTCGCCGTCGGCGGGGAACTCAAAAACACGTTCTGCATCACGAACAAGGATTACGCCTTCCTCAGTCACCACATCGGCGACACGGAAAATTACGAGACGCTGAAATCTTTCGAGCAGGGCATCGAGCATTTCGAACGACTCTTCCGCGTGAAACCCGAGGCCGTTGCCTGTGACATGCACCCGAATTATCTTGCCACGCGCTATGCGCAAGAACGCGCTCAACGTGAAAACCTTCCGACTTTCAACATTCAACACCATCACGCGCACGTCGCGGCCTGCATGGCCGAGCACGGACTGGAAGGTTTACATCCCGTAATTGGCCTGGCCTTCGACGGCACGGGCTATGGGGAAGATGGCGCGATCTGGGGCGGGGAGATTCTTGTGGCAGATTACAAGTCCTATCGGCGTGCCGCGCATCTGGCGTATTTCCCTCTGCCCGGCGGGGACGCGGCCATCAAGAAACCGGCGCGCACCGCGCTGGCCTTGCTTTGGAGTCTCGGACTTGAGTGGAACGAGGACCTTGCGCCAGTAAAAGAATTTTGTGCAGAAGATCGGGTCACTTTGCGCGTGCAACTGGAGAAGAAAATCAATACCCCCATGACCTCCAGTATGGGGCGTCTGTTCGACGCGGCCGCGGCGCTGGCAGGCGTGCGGCAGACGGTCAATTACGAGGGGCAGGCCGCGATAGAGTTCGAGGCGCTGGCGGACCCGGCTGAGGCGGGAAGTTACCCGTTTTTCCTGAATCAGGCACAAGTCCAGGTGCGAAGTGCTTTTGTGTCATTGGTCAACGATGTGCTGGCAGGAGTTCCTGTTCCATTGATTTCGGCGCGCTTTCACAACGGTCTGGCGGAAGACCTGCGTGTAGCCACGTTAGAGGTTAGGGGCGAGACGGGAATCAACGAGGTCGCGCTGTCCGGCGGAGTCTGGCAGAATATCACCCTATTACGACGAACTTTGGCACTTTTGCGAAAAGAGGGTTTCGTTGTATACCTGCATCACGAAGTGCCGACGAACGACGGCGGCCTGTCGCTGGGACAGGCGGTCATCGCCGCGGCCGGAATGAGAGGTTGACATGTGCCTGGCTGTGCCCGGGAAGATTGTCGAAATTTTCGAGCGCGACGGATTGAAGATGGCGCGGGTGGATTACGGCGGCATCTTCCGCGAGACCTGTCTCGAATATGTGCCGGAGGCGAAAGTGGGGGAGTATTGCGTGATCCACGTCGGCTTTGCCATCAGCCTGTTGAGCGAAACAGAGGCGCAGGAGACCCTCGCTCTTCTCAAGGATATTTCGAATCTTGAGGATGAGATCGGGCCGGCAGAATGAAATACGTCGCCGAGTATCGGGACGGGGAATTGACGCGCGGCGTGATCGAGCAGATCCGCAACACGGTCACGCGCCCGTGGACGCTGATGGAAATCTGTGGCGGGCAGACGCATGCGATTGTGCGCCACGGCATTGACCAGTTACTGCCGCCCGAAATCGAATTGGTGCACGGCCCGGGCTGTCCGGTGTGCGTTACGCCGCTGGAGTTGATTGACAAGGCCCTCGCCATCGCTTCGCGCCCGGACGTGATCTTCTGCTCGTACGGCGATATGCTGCGCGTGCCCGGTTCGGGCCGCGACCTGTTTTCGGTCAAGGCCGCGGGCGGGGATGTGCGCGTGGTCTATTCGCCGTTGGACGCCGTGGACCTGGCAAAGCAGAATCCCAATCAACAGGTTGTCTTTTTTGCGATCGGCTTCGAGACTACTGCGCCGCCCAACGTGATGAGCGTTTTACAGGCGCGCAGGTTGGGTCTGACCAATTATTCGATCCTTGTTTCACACGTGCGCGTGCCGCCCGCCATTCAAGCCATTTTGAGTTCGCCGGCGAATCGCGTGCAGGGCTTCCTGCTGGCGGGTCACGTCTGCGCGGTGATGGGTTATCACGAATATCCGCCGCTGGCGGAACAGTTCAAGGTCCCGATGGCGGTGACGGGCTTCGAGCCGCTCGATATCGTGCAGGGGATTCTGACCACGATCCAATTGCTGGAGGCGGGCAGGCCGGAGGTTGCCAACGCGTATTCGCGCGCGGTCACGTTCGAGGGGAATCGGGCCGCGCAAAAGGTCATTGCGGAGGTCTTCGAGGAATGTGACCGCAAATGGCGCGGTATCGGGACGATCCCGATGAGCGGCTGGCGTCTGCGCCCCGAGTTCGACCCGTTCAATGCCGAGAAGCGCTTCGAGGTCGAAGCCATGCGGGCCGAGGAGTCGCCGTTGTGCATCGCAGGCCAGATTTTGCAGGGGTTGAAGAAACCGCACGAGTGCGCCGCGTTCGGGACGGCCTGCAAACCCGAGCATCCGTTGGGCGCAACGATGGTATCATCGGAGGGCGCATGTGCCGCCTATTACCGATACCACCGTTGATATGAAAAAATTCCTCCTTTTTACCGTTCCCGTACTAATCGTAATCCTTGCTTGTAACCTGGGTGCGCCGACTCAATCGCCGTTGAATCTGGCGACACTCCAGGCGCAGGCCACTGAGCAAAGCGACGCCTCAGACCCTCACTCGGCTCCGCTGACCCCGGACCTGCTGGCGACGTTCCTGGCCTCTACCCCGGCGACGGCGGTCTCGCCCCTGCCGCCGTTGCTGACCCCGACCTCGGCGGCCATTCCAACCTTCACACAGACGCCAAACGCCGCGTCGACGTCCATCCCATTTCCCTCCGCGAGCGACGGCCTGACGGGTCACATCGTCTTCACCTGCCAGATTTACAAGGTGCAGGCGAGCAACCAGGTCTGCATCATGAATGCGGACGGGACGGGCTTCCGCCGCCTCACCACGGACTCGTCGCGCCAGCATTATTATCCGTCTCTGTCTCCCGACGGCGCGGGCGTGGTGTATGCCGCGTTCCGTGAGGAGAACGTCTACGAAATCTACGAGATGAAGCTTTCGGACGGAACGATCCGACAATTGACGAACAGGGAGGGCGTGCTCAACGCGCCCGAAATCTCCCCCGACGGTGCGGCGATCACGTTCATGCGCTGGACGGCGAACTCCAATCAATATCAGATCTGGCTGATGGAACGGGACGGCGACAATCCGCATAACATCCCCAGAATCACAGGCTGGGATCCCACCTGGTCGCCCGACGGCAAGCAAATCCTGTTCGCGTCCGACATGAACGGCTCGACCCAGTTATATGTCGTCAACGCGAACGGGAAGAATCTGCATCAGGTCGGTAGTCTGCCAGCCATCCGCGGCCGCAGCGACTGGTCGCCGGACGGGCAGTCCATCGTCACTTATTCGGGCGAACCGTGGCACCGCGAGGTCTACCTCATGAACGCGGACGGATCGAACGTGCGCCAACTCTCGCCCGCGGGCGGGAACGCGCAAGGGCCCGCGTTTTCGCCGGACGGTCAGTGGGTGGTCTTCACCGCGTATTACGATCATTATGGCGACGACCATGGTTGCGAGATTTACGTCGTCCGCGTGGACGGCACCGACCTGCGCCGGCTGACCGACAACGATTACTGCGATTACCAGCCGCGCTGGGGGCCGTGAATTAATGG
>DAOTXP010000016.1:0-8046 GCA_034435275.1 Anaerolineales bacterium
TGTGCAGGTTGGCCCATAACAACGCAACGAACGGCAAGACCCACAACGACCGCGCCGGGTGCCGTTCCCATCGCCAGAGTATCCACAAGGCGAACACAAACAGCGGATAGGTCAGCAGTTGCGGGCGAAACGACCAGTTACTGGAGCCTGCCAGCCCGGCCAGCAGAGTAAGTATTGCCGCAAGCCGCGGCCCGGCCCCGGCAGAACGCGTCAAGCCACAGAGTGCACCGTAGGCCAACCCGATTAGGAGCCCGCGCAGGGCGAAGGTCCATGCGAGTCCGCCGGTCGAATAGACCAGCCAGAAGACCACGCCCGAAAGCCAGGACTCGTTGATCAGCGCTTTCCCAAAATGAGTGAAACTATAGGCATCGGTGGTCGGCACTGCGCCGCTTTGAAGGACATCGCGTCCCAAACGCACATACCACCAGTAATCGTGCGGAGTCAATGGCAGGAGGAAAGACACCACCAGCAATGGAAAGAGTCCCAGGCTCAACCAGAGAAAATCGTAACCCTTCATTCGGTCAGCACCGACAGATACGCCTCGACCATCTTATCCAACCCCAGCGCGGACTCGGCCCGCGCCCGCGCCGCCTTGCGGAACCTCTGCGGGTCTTTCAGGACCTCGGCCGCGGCCTCCGCCAAAGAGGCGACGTCCGGGCGTTCGAGCCTCCACACGTCCCCGCCATACGGGACCAGCCGCCCCGCGTCGCCAGTGACCAGTTCGTTCAGCGCGCCGGTATCGAACCCGACCACCGGCAGTCCGCAGGCCAGCGCCTCGATGACCGAGTTCGGGCAGGCGGCATTCAGGTCCGCGGAGAAGAGCAGGTGGGCGGAACGGTCAATCTCGGGGATTTGCCCGCGCGGCACGAGTCCCAGCCAGCGGATCGGGGCGCGTGTCTGTGCGTCCACACGGGCGCGGGGCGCGTCGTCTATTTTGCCGACGACCATCAATTCCATCGGGAAACCGTGTTTCGTTTGCAACGTCTCTGCCAATCGAACAGCATTATCGAGTCCCATATCAAAGCCGCCGCCGAAGATGCCCTCCACAACGAGCAGTTTGTACGGCGGATAAGGCGGGGCAGTATTCTGCCCTGCGGAATACACATCCAAATCCACGCCGTTGTGAACAACCGTTGAAGGCACGCGCGTTTTTCCATACCACCCTTCCCACCATTGACGGGCGAACTCACTTTGATAAACAATTCGGTCGGCCAGAAAGCGGCGGATGAAGGACAGCATGAAATTGCCGTATTCGGCGCGGACGAAATGCCTCGGTCCCGTGTTGCGCCGCCGATGCACCCAGTTGATCCCATCCAGCCGCTGGACGATGCGCACGCCGCGGCGTTTCGCCCTCCATAACGGAAGCAGGCCGCGGGTCCCGCCGAGAACGAGGATGGAACCGGTCGCATCCAGCGGTTCGTGAGTCACTTCATATCCGCGGGCTTCGAGCCCCGCCTCGAGTTTGAGGCGAAAGGAGGCCACGCCGCCCACCCCTTCCACGCGCGGCAGGATACAGATGCGCTGCATGGTTCAATTATAGCCCTTTCGCTTTATCCCCTCACCCCTGTCCCCACTTTATGGTATCCTTAGTCCACCTCAATTTGCGGAGCGCCCAATGTACGTCGCCATCGAAGGGGTCATCGGAGTCGGCAAGACCACCCTGGCCCGCCTGTTGCAGCCTGCCTTCGACGCGGAAATTCTGCTCGAAGTCTTTGAAGAGAATCCGTTCCTTTCCGATTTTTACGCCGACCGGGCGCGTTACGCTTTTCAAACGCAGATCTTTTTTTTACTCTCGCGTTATCACCAGCAGCGCCGCGGCGTGCCGGACATTCTGGCGGCGGGCAAAAGCCTGATCTCGGATTACACCTTTGCCAAGGATGCCCTGTTCGCGGGAATCAACCTGAAAGGCGACGAACTCGACATGTATCACAAGGTTCATGAGGCGCTGGCCGAGAAGATTCCGCCGCCCGACCTGCTGGTCTACCTGCGGGCCGACACGGACGTGCTGATGCAGCGCATCGCCCTGCGCGACCGCCCGTACGAACGAAACATGGAACGCGCCTACATAGAAGAACTCAATCACGCCTACGATGAATTCTTCTCCCAACCGTACAACCACACGCCGGTGCTCACGATTGATACAAACCCGTTGAACATCATCCAGAACGTCGAACACTTGAAGTTCATCGAGAACCGCATCCGCGAGACGCTGGGCATCACGCCCTTCCAGCCCGGCCTGCCGCTACGTTCCTAACCACAGAGAACACAGAGTGCACAGAGACTTAATCCTCTCTGTGTTCTCTGTGAACTCCGTGGTGAACCTCCGGAGCAACCATGCGCGTTACCCGCGAAACCCTCATCCGCATCGCAAAAGAGACCGCCCAGGCGCGCGCCCACGACAACCGCGACATCATCGCCGCCTACCTGACCGGCTCCCTGCTGGGCGACGCGGACCCGTTCCTCGGCGGCGTCACCGACATCGACCTGGTGCTGGTCACCGCGTCCAGGCCAAACCAGAGCCGCGAGATCGTCAAACTGACCGGCGACTTCCACATCGAGATCGCCTACCGCGCCCGCGCCGAATACAACCCGCCGCGCGAACTGCGCGTCGATCCCTGGCTGGGATGTGAGATCTACGCGCCCATGCTTTTATACGAACGCGAGAAATTCTTCGATTTCGTGCAGGCCGCCGTGCGGGCCGGCTTCGAGTTCCACGGCCCGGCCCTCACGCTCCAGCGCTGCCGCACCCTGCTCAGTCATGGCCGCCAGATCTGGATGGACCTGCTCGAAGTGGGTGACAAGGCCGGGCCGCAGGAAGTCGCCAAATACCTCAAGTCGCTGTATCACGCGGTGAACGCCGTTGCGGAACTGAATGGGAATCCGCTGGCCGAACGGAGGCTTCTATTGGACTTCCCGGCCCGCGCTGAACAAGCCGAACGTCCGGGCATGGCCGCCGGTCTGCTCGGACTTTTGGGCGGGTCCGGCCTCGAGGCCGGGACTCTGGCCTCCTGGCTCCCGGCGTGGAAGTCCGTGTTCCTGTCCGCGGCCGAAACCGGCAAAGCCGATCCGCGCATCCACGCCGCGCGGCTGGCCTATTACGAGAAGGCCCTCCAGGCTATGATCGAAAGTGAGAACGCCGCGGCCGCGCTGTGGCCCATGCTCCACACATGGACCGCGGCCGCTGTCGTTTTAGACTCTGAACAGATCAAAGGCTGGCGCTCGGCCTGTGAGACGCTCGGTCTGGCCGGGGCAAAGTTCGAGGAGCGCGTGGCCGGGCTGGATCAGTTCATTGACGAGGTAGAAATCCTGCTGGATGAGGTCGCCGCGGCGAACGGACTGGAAACTTCGACGAGCTTATAGCCACATTTAGGCTGGGGGACTGGACAACCAGACCGCCCCTTTGTGGATAACTCGCGGTTTTCTGTGGATAACCGACCTTCGGTGTGGAAAACAATCCCTTGGGTCTGCGGAAGCGGGCCAAAGTCCAGTGAGCGCCGCCCCCAGATATGGGGGCAGGATACGTCCATGTCCGAGATATAGATTTGGGAGCACCCTCCCGAAAAGGCGATAAAAAAGTATCCGGGAGATTTCCACATGCCGAGGGTGGCGGCTTCCGCTATATCTGGTTATGGGAATGGGGAAGGAGACACCGGTTGGGACTTTCAGGGTTTTCCACACTTTCCACAGTTCCTACTAAGATTACTAAAGACTCATAGTATGATACAAATATACTGCTTGAATCGAGAAGGAAAAAATCGTACAATCTAGTCAGAAACGGCCCCTGATAACCAACCCTGGGAGGCTCATCATGGACATGATCAAGGTTTCCGCCAACTCCCGCACGTCCGCTGTGGCCGGGGCAATTGCAGGAGTGATTCGTGAGCACAAACATGCCGAGGTGCAGGCCATTGGCGCCGGCGCTGTGAATCAGGCGGTCAAAGCGTTGGTGCTGGCCACCGGCTATCTCAGGCAGGACGGGATCGAGGTGGTGTGTGTGCCCGAGTTCGTGGACGTGGAGATAGACGACAAGGTGCGCACGGCCATCAAACTAGTGATCGATCCAAAATAGAAGCGAGCCTTCGGAGGTCTTGAAGACATCCGAAGGCTGGGAACCGCCGGACGCAGGGCTTGTAAAGGCCGCCCCGGCGGGTTTTGTTTTCGGGTAGAATGGTTGTCATGCGACGCAGGACTTCGGTTTTTCGCTGGCTATCCGCGGGTGTGATGGTGCTGGCCCTCCTGCTCGGCGCGTCCGGAGGGGCGGGGGCGAATGAGGAAAGAAATGTCTCTGTTGCGCCTCCCTACTTTGACAATCCAACTACCACTGTTTTTATCAACGAGATCCATTATGACAATACTGGCGGCGACACCGGTGAAGCAATAGAAATTGTTGGCCCGGCGGGAACGGATCTGGCCGGTTGGAGCCTCGTGTTATATAACGGGAATGGCGGCGCAGTTGATTTTACTGTCACGCTAAGCGGTGTCATTCCTAATCAACAGGGCGGCTACGGAACCTTAAGTTTTGCAACCACCGGCATCCAAAACGGTTCACCGGATGGCGTTGCCTTGGTAGATGCCGGCAACGCAGTCATACAGTTTCTGAGTTATGAAGGTACGTTTGCGGCGGTCGGCGGTGCGGCTGATGGACTTACCAGTACAGACATCGGTGTCAGCGAGACCGGCAACGAGCCGGTAGGTGAGTCGCTCCAGTTAACAGGACTTGGAACCACTTACGGCGACTTTACGTGGAGTTCATCCGCTGCAAATACTTTTGGGAGTCCGAACACGGGGCAAGCCTTTGATTTAGCGCCTACGGTCATCAATACTTCGCCAGTGAACGGTGCAACCAATGTCGCCGTCGACTCGAATATTGTCATCACCTTTAGCGAGCCTGTTGACGTACCTGCAGATAATTCTTGGTTCTCTATCTTGTGTATAAACGGCAGTGGGCCGCATACTGCGGCGGTTACTGGCGGTCCAACCGTCTTTACGCTCAACCCCGACACAGATTTTGTCACTGACGAGAACTGCGATGTATTTGTTTCGGCTACTGCTGTTACGGATCAAGATACCGGCGATCCGCCGGATAACATGGATGCGAATTACTCCTTCAGTTTTGGAACGCTGATCACTGCGACGCCCACCAGATCGCTCACACCCTCCAGAACCCCGTCTCCCACGCGCACCCCCACACCGACCCCAACATCCACGCCCGTCCGAACCGTCATGATCAATGAGGTCGGCTGGATGGGGACCAGTTCCAGCAACACGGGCGACGAGTGGGTGGAACTGTATGGGCCTCCGAACATGGATGTGACCGGCTGGAGACTGGTGGGCGGGGACCTCAGCCCGGACATCACACTCGCCGGGTCAACGGACGCGAACGGTTTCTTCGTCATCGCCTCGAACACCAGTGTTTTTCTGTCCTTTACTTATGGACAGGTTGACAGCACGCTGATCATCGAAAACACCGAGGAGTCGCTTCAACTGTTCGACGACAATGGTGTATTGATGGACACGGTGACGCCCATCCTCATCAGCGGCGTGAACCGCTGGCCGGCCGGTTGTGGGCCGTCGGGTTATACGTGTCTAACCACGAATGTATGCACGAAGAACAGCAGTAATACCAATTACGCCAGCATGGAGCGGCGCGGCAACACCCCGGATATCGGGGCAAATTGGTTTACCTATGCCTCCACGCCGACAACCCCTGTCCTGGATCGCAACAACAAGGTGGTGTGCGGGTCGCCGGGACAGGCCAACTGGGCTTACGGTGTCACTGCCACTCCTTCCAAGACCCCCTCCCGCACGCCCACCGTCACGCGCACGCGCACGCCGACGCCCTTCCCGACGCCAATTCCGATTGTGGTCATCAACGAGGTCATGCCGCGCGCCGGTCACGACTGGAACGGCGATGGCACTGTGGATGTCTACGACGAATTCATCGAGATCAAAAATGTTGGCTCTCTGCCGGCCAATCTGAGCAACTATAAACTGGACGATGAGAAAGAGGGCGGGTCTGCGCCTTACACGTTGCGGAGCCTGATCCTGGACCCGGGCGAGCGCGCCGTCTTCTACGGTTCGGAGACGGGGATCCTGTTGAGCGACGGCGGCGATACGGTGCTTCTGTTGAACGCCAGAGGCACCATCGTGGACGCTTACACCTATTCTATAGCGGAAGAGCCCGACCGGTCCTTCTGCCGCCTGTTCAGCAACCCCGGCTACTGGCGCGAGAACTGCTTCCCCACGCCCGGACTCGAGAATGGCTACAGCGGACGCTATCCGCCCGGCCCGGACGGCTCTCACGAACCGGTCTGCCTGATGCCCGATACCGCCCCGGATGACTTTATCGAGGCCGAGTGCGAATCAGCCGGGCTGGGCATCTGGAATCCCGAATACTGGAATACATTCCCCGGCGAGGGCAAAGAGCGCTGGATCCCGAACGAGAACGAAAAAGACCCGACGGTTTACAACTGACCCGCCTTGTGCAGAACGTCCCGAAGGTTTAGACGAGAGCCTTCGGGACGTTTCGTAATTTACCCTTTACGTTTATTTCAGTCCTCCGCAGCCCTTGCCACTTCATCCGGCTCGAAGACCACCTCATCCTTGCCGGTCAACTTCTCTTCCATTTTTTCGATGATCAACTTCAAGTGACCGGGGTGGGCCACAAAGTCCAGGTCGTCGCCGGGCACGGTCAGCACGGGGCAGAGGGTGAAGCCTGCGATCCAACTCTCGTAGAGCGAATTGAGTCCTTCGAGGTAATCGGGCGCAATGGACCGTTCGTAGTCGCGGCCGCGGTTGGCGATGCGGTTGAGCAGGGTGGGTACCGAGGCCCGCAGGTAGATGACCAGATCCGGGGGCGGCAGGAAGCGCAGGGTCGTCTCGTAGAGTTCGCGGTAGGTCTGGTAGTCGCGCAGCTGGATGTGTCCCTGCAGGAACAGATTCTGGGCGAAGATCTCAGCGTCCTCATAGACGCTCCTGTCTTGGATCACCGAGGCCGGGTGCTGGGCCAGTTCGTGATGCGCCCGCAAACGGTGCGTGAGGAAGAAGACCTGCGAGTGGAATGACCAGGCGTTCATGTTGCGGTAAAAATCGGCAAGATACGGGTTTTCAGTGACCGGCTCATAGAATGGCTCCCAACCCAGTTTGGCGCACAACTTTCCCACCAGCGTGGATTTCCCCACTCCAATGTTGCCTGCCACCGCCACGAATTTTTTCATACGCGCTCCCGTCGGGTAGACAGAGACGACCCGAAGGTCGTCTCTGTAACTAGGGTATTTCTCCGGCCAGTTCTCTGTCAATTACACTCTTGAAGACTTCGATGGGTTGCGCGCCGACGATTGCCAGGCCGTTGACGAAAAAGGTCGGTGTGGAGCGAATGCCCAGATTAATGGCAAAGTCCATATCGGCCTGGATCGCGTCCGCGTTGGGGTTCTCAACCAGGCAGATCTCGAAGGCAGCCACGTCCAGACCCAGGTCGCTCGCATATTGTTTGTAAGCATCCTGCCCCAACTCATACTTGCCGCTGAACAGCGCGTCGTGATAGGGCCAGTAGGCATTCTGGTCGCCGGCGCATTCGGCCGCGATGGCGGCCGGCATGGCCTCCGGGTGGATCGAGGTCAACGGCAGGTTGCGATACACGAGACGGATCTTGCCGGGGTAGGCAGCCATCAATTCGTTGTAAACCTGCTGGTGCCAGCGCAGGCAGTACGGACACTGATAATCGCTGAACTCGACAATGACGATCTCCGCGTCCTCCGGACCGATGCCCGGGTGGCCCTCCCAGGGGATGTCGTAGCGGACGATCTCCGGCGTCGGCGTGGGAGCCGAATTCTGGACCGGGGTGTCCGCGGCCTGCGCCGGGACGGCGGCAACTGCCCCGCCTCGGCCCCAGGCCATGTAACCGACGAGTACGCCCACGGCGAAAGCCAGCACCACGAGGACCGAATAAAAGTGGCTGCGCCTGAATAGAACGAAATCTTCGTCTTGTATTTGAGGAGGTTCGGATAGTTTCATGCGGCGGATTATATCAGAGGAAGAATCCGAAAG
>DAOTXP010000017.1:0-2287 GCA_034435275.1 Anaerolineales bacterium
CTTTGCCGAACTGATCGAGCAATATGCCGATACGCCCGTCATCGCCTTCACGCACCTCCAGCCCGCCGAACCGACCACGCTCGGTTACCGTCTCGCCATGTACGCGCAAGACCTGCTCGCGTATTATCACTCCGTTCTCGGTCTTCGGTCTTCCGTCTCTGGCAAGGGATTCAAGGGTGCGGTGGGAACGTCCGCGAGTTACGCGGAACTAATTGGTGCGGACAAACTTGCTGATTTCGAAAAACGTCTCTCCGCAAAACTCGATCTGCCCTTCTTCCCCATCGCCTCGCAAACCTATCCCCGCCGCCAGGATTTCACCGTCGTCAACGCGCTGGCTTCGCTGGCCGCCTCGCTCTACAAATTCGCCTTCGACCTGCGCCTGCTCCAATCGCCCGTCATCGGTGAACTGAGCGAACCTTTTGGCGAGAAGCAGGTTGGTTCCTCGGCCATGCCGTTCAAGCGCAACCCCGTCCGCGCCGAGAAGATCAACTCGCTGGCGCGCTATCTCGCGGGACTGCCGCGCCTGGCCTGGGACAATGCCGCGCACTCGCTTCTCGAACGGACCCTGGACGACTCGGCGGACCGCCGCATCCTCCTGCCCGAAGCCTGCCTCGCCGCGGACGAGATCCTGCGCACCGCCGCGGACATCCTCGCGGGGCTACGCGTGGACGAGTCTGCCATGGCGCGCAACCTCGCGGCCTATGGCCCTTTTGCCGCCACCGAGCGACTGCTCATGGCGCTCGTCAAAGCAGGCGCAGACCGGCAGTCCATGCACGAGACAATTCGCCAATACAGCATGTCCGCCTGGGAGGCGGTGCAGCGCGGCGAGGCGAACCCGCTGGCCGAGAGTCTATGCCGCGATGCGTCGTTGCAGGCCTTTCTCTCGGAGGCCGAGATGAGAAAGTTGCTGGATACCACAGGTTACATTGGCGATGCGCCCCTCCGCGCGCGGGAGATGGCGAGGAGGATTTTGGAGGAGGTTGGGTGATGGTGGCAGGCAGGGTAGTATTTTCCCCTTTTTATTATGAAAGGATACTGTCAAGGTGGACGCCATGAACAAGATAGTTTTCCTGCTCCTCGCTTCCGTTCTCCTGCTCGCCGCCTGCGCCCCCGCGCCGACTCCCACGTCAACGCGAACACCGCACCCCGCTCCCTCTCCCACCCAGGAAACCCCCACCCCAGCGGCGGTCACGCGCGAAGACCTTGGTCTTAAAAAAGGCACCCCAGAGTATCGAGCCTTTAGAGGCATAGAAAAAAATGTCACTGCCGAAGCAGACGGAAGATATTCGGTTACAGTTGACGGCAAAAAATACTTCCTCTCTCTTGATACCTTTGACCTTCATGCCGATCTCAATAATGCCTATGCGCCGGCCACCGTCAATGCCGTTGATGTCAATAACAATCCAGTCACCCTTATTTACAACAAAGAAGGCCTGTCCCTGAATGCGCCATTGAGCCTCGACATCGAAAGTCCGACTGATTTTGACGACAGCAGCAGACTCACCACTCTCCAAAAATACCTGCTCCAGCATGCCGATCCTTTTCCTGAAAGATCGAAAGGGTTAGCAATCCAGGCAGAATGGAGTGAAAATGGAAAAGCTTATTATTTACGAACTGACTATTTCGGTAACCAATCCAAGCCCTCGGCTGTCTGGCTAAGATACACTGCTCCTAATGGCAATATCTACTATATCAACCCGACTGATATAAACGACCTGAATGGAAGAAAGGTGATCATGTGTGCTTATGGGGAAAATGCTATAAAAGATAAATTTCAGAGAGGTTATCTAGACTTAGTTATTCATCTAGATAAAATCGGGGTATCACCTCATGTATTCTGGCCCATACTAAAAGCTGATGATTCTTTTTTTACAAACTTTCTTTTAGATCCAAATATCCCCGGAACTGACTATAGCGATCTTGCTTATCTTCTCTCTCTTGACGGAAATAAACCGGACGAAATTAAATATTTTGGAGATCTTATTGATTTTATAGAAAGAGATTATCCTGTTTCGAACAGTAATCAAGCTGTAGAATGGATTAGTACTGTCCCAATAGATAGTCAAATACAAGAAGTAATTATTCCCTGCGCCATCAAATAAAACTTACTCTTTCTCTCCGAAATAGATGAGAGTTTTTGTAGGTTATAAGCGGCTGACAAATTTAGATCCGTGTGTTTTAATTATCTATAGAAATTAGTTGTTAGAAAATCGTGAATAGTTATAGAAATTAGAAAATGGAAAATAGTAAAAAAGTAATAAAAAGTTTTACGGATTTAAGAGCTTAT
>DAOTXP010000018.1:0-4401 GCA_034435275.1 Anaerolineales bacterium
ATTTGCCCTGCATTTGTTTTGCAACCGTATAAAGCAAATCCACATCCGCCTGCGTGCCCTCGCCGGAGTGGATGCGTTCCGTCAGGTGTTGCATCCAGTAATTGCCTTCGCGGCAGGGCGTGCACTTGCCGCATGATTCGTGTTTGAAAAAGTGAATGGTCTTATTGACGACCCAGTCGAGGCTGACCGTGTCGTCAATGACGATGACGGAGGCAGACCCGAGGTCCGCGCCGAGAGTGCGGACGGAGGCGTAGTCCATGGGCGTATCCAGCGCCTTGTCGTCCGCAACGATCACGGACGAGGAGGCACCCGCCGCCATGATGGCGCGCACCGGGCGGTCTTCAATGATCCCGCCTCCCTGCCCGTAGATGAGTTCGCGGAAGGTCGTGCCGAGGGGAAGTTCGTAGTTGCCCGGCTTCTTGACGCGCCCGGAAAGCGAGAAGACTTTCACACCGGGACTGTCCGCCGTACCCATGGTCCTGTACCACTCCGCACCGTTTGTAAAGATTGGCGGGACGTTGGTGAGCGTCTCGACGTTGTTGACCACGGTCGGTTTGCCGTAGAGACCAAACGAAGGCGGGAACGGCGGGCGGATGCGCGGCTGGCCCAGTTTGCCTTCCAGCGATTCGAGCATGGCCGTTTCCTCGCCGCAGATGTATGCGCCCGCGCCGAGGTGGGTGTAAATCTTGAGTGAATAGTCTTTGCCGAAAAGGTTTTCGCCGAGTAAACCCGCCTCTTCCATCTCGGCGATTTTCTCATCGAGGAAATGCGCCACCTGCCAGAACTCGCCGCGCAGGTAAACGTAGGCCGCGTTCGCGCCGACCGCGTAGCTGGCGATCGCAACACCTTCCAGGAACTGGAAGGGATTGCGCTCCATGATTTCGCTGTCCTTGAAGGTGCCCGGTTCGGATTCGTCCGCGTTGGCGACCACGTAGTGCGGCCAGTTGTTCTTGTCCATGAAGGACCACTTCATGCCGGTGGGAAATCCAGCGCCGCCGCGTCCGCGCAGGACGGAGGCCTTGACCACGTTGGTCACGTGTTCGTGCTTCATCTCGGTCACGGCTTTTTTGAAAGCCGCGAAACCGCCGTTCTTCTGATAGACGAGGAGTCGATGAATGTCGGGAAAATCGCGATGGCGAAGCAGGATGTGGGTCATTCCTTCACCTCCCCACCGCTTTTACGCAAGGCCTCGATCAGTTCGAGGGTCTTATCCACGGTCATGTTCTCATGATATTCCAGCCCGTCCCCGCTCTGGACCTGGAACATGGGCGCCTTGTCGCACGCGGCGAGACACATGACCGCTTCGATCGTCACGAGACCGTCGGGAGTCGTCTCGCCGACCTTCACGCCCAGGTTACTGCACAGGTTCGCGAGGAACTGGTCTGCGCCGCGCAGCGCACAGGGCAGGTCGGTGCAGACCTGCATTCGATATTTGCCTGCCTTCTTGTCGTGATACAGCGTATAGAAGCCCACAATGGAGGCGACCTCGGTCTCGGTCATCTCGAGCAGGGAAGCAATGTCCTGCATGGCGGCCTTGTCGACGCAGCCTTCCTCGCGCTGTGCCAAATACAACAACGGCATCACCGCCGAACGCTTGTGCTGCGGCGGATATTTCGCCAGAATCTTTTTGACTTCTTTCGGATATTTTTCAGCCAGGCTCATCGGTCAATGTCTCCGAGCACGATGTCGGTGGAGGCGAGGATCGCCACCAGATCCGCCACGAGATGTCCCTTGACGATCTTGGGCACCACGGACAGGTTATCGAACGAAGGCGTGCGCATGTGGATGCGATAGGGCTTGGGGCCGCCGTCGCCTTCGAGATATACGCCCAGTTCGCCGCGCGGCGACTCGACCGCGTTGTAGATCGAGGCCTTCGGCGCGGGGAAGCCCTCCGTCCACAGTTTGAAGTGGTGGATGAGCGCCTCCATGCTCGTGCCGATTTCCGAGCGCGGCGGCGGGACGAACTTGCGGTTGTCGGAGCGCACCGGGCCGAGCGGCAGTTTGTTCAGCGCCTGTTCCACGATCTTGAGCGATTCGCGCATCTCCTCCACGCGGACGAGGTAGCGCGCGTAGGTATCGCCTTCGGTCTGCACGGGCACGTTGAAGTCATACTGTTCGTAGCCCATGTACGGACGCGCCTTTCGCAGATCCCAGTTCACGCCGCTGGCGCGCAGCATCGGCCCGGTCACGCCGTGAGAGAGGGCGGTGGCCCGATCCAGGACGCCGATGCCCAGCGTTCGGTCCAGGAAGATCGGGTTCTTCGTCAGCAGGGTTTCGTATTCGTCGACGCGGCGGGGAAAAATTTTGATGAAATCGCGCACCGCCGTTTCGAATTCCACGGGCACGTCACGCCACAAGCCGCCGGGGCGGAAGTAGGTGGTCATCATGCGCTGGCCCGAGACCAGTTCAAGGATGTCGAGGATTTGCTCGCGCTCACGGAAGCAATACAGGAACATGGACATGGCCGCCACGTCGAGACTCGAGGTGCCAAGCCAGACCAGGTGTGAGGCGATACGCTGCAATTCGGTCAGGATGACGCGCAGGGACTGGGCGCGCACCGGCACGTCGAGGTCCACCAGTTTCTCCACCGCCATCACATAAGCCAGGTTATTGCCGACCGTGTTCATATAATCCAGGCGGTCGGTCATCACCTCGGCCTTCTGGTAGGTCTTGGCCTCCATGTTCTTTTCGATGCCCGTGTGCAGAAAGCCGATGTCGGGAATGCAATTGACGATGACCTCGCCATCCAGTTCGAGCAGGAGGCGCAAAACGCCGTGCGTGCTCGGATGCTGGGGGCCCATGTTCAAGAGCATCGTCTCGCCCTTCAAGGCGCGCTCGGAGACCAGGTGCTTGTATTGATCGATCGTGACTTCTTCCAATTGCGGCATAACCGTTATTCCTTGGCGTATGGCTTGCGGAGGTCAATTTCGTCGAAGTTAAACGTAAACTGCGGCTCCTCGTAGCCGAGCGGGAAATCCTTGCGCAACGGGTGGCCCTGGGTATCTTCAGGCATCAGGATGCGGCGCGGGTCGGGATGGCCCTCGAACTGGATGCCGAACATGTCCCACAGTTCGCGCTCGCGCCAGTTGGCCGTGTCGTATACCCGCGTCGCGGTCGGGACTTTGGGCGAATCGCCGTCCACCGGGACGCGCAACTGCACCGATAGGTTTTGGGCGAGCGAGGTCAATTGATAGATCACGTGGAAGCGCGGCGAGGTCTGCGGCCAGTAATCCACAGCCGTCTGCGCCGAGAGCAATTCGAATTGATGCCCATCGCGCAGCAGGGTCAGCGCCTCGACAATCTGTCCGGCCTGGATGAAGATGTGCACTTCGCCGCGAAACTCCTCGAAGGCCGCTCCGAATTTGTCCTGCAATGCTTTGACGATCTTTTCGAGTTTGGTGTCCATAGATTCTCATTCAGCGCCGGGCGGAGGGCCGGGCAGCCCCTGCTCTCCGGGCAAATCGAGTCCTCCATCGAAGGGCGCTTCGACTATCCCTTCGGTCGTTCCGCTCAGCGCGGTGTCATTTCGCGGCCAAATCCTTGAACTTCGCCGCCTTGACCTTTTCGTACAGCGTCACCACGCCATGGATCAAGGCCTCCGGGCGCGGCGGACAACCCGCCACATACACATCCACCGGGACGACCTCGTCCACGCCCTGGTAGATGGCATAGTTATTGAACACGCCGCCGCACGAAGCGCAATCGCCCATGGCAATGACCCATTTCGGCTCGGGCATCTGGTCATACAGGCGGCGCAGGACCGGGCCCATCTTTTTGGAGACGCGGCCCGCCACGATCATCAGGTCCGATTGACGCGGGCTGGCGCGCATGAGTTCCATGCCGAAGCGGCTCATATCGTAATGCGAAGCCTGCGCGGACATCATCTCGATGGCGCAGCAGGCCAGCCCGAACAACATCGGCCACATGGCATTCGTGCGCGACCAGTTGACCACATTTTCAAGGGTGGTCGTCACCACACCCATATTACCGAGTTTTTGCTCTACTCCCATTCCAGGGCTCCTTTTTTCCACGCGTACACATAACAGACCAGTAAGATGACGATAAAGACGACCATCTCGATCAACCCGAACAAGCCCAGTTGACGGAAGACAATCGCCCAGGGCAGGAAGAACACGACTTCGATATCGAACAGAATGAACAGCACCGCAACCAGGTAAAAACGCACCGGCATACGCCGCGTGCCCGGCCCGATGGGAGCTATGCCCGATTCGTACGGTTCGGATTTGGCCGCCACTTTGCGGCGAGGACCGAACAATCCCCCCAAAACAATGGCAATAATTGCAACCAGCGTGGCAACTGTGATCAGAAGTGCAATGGCAAGATACTCAAGCAGCATGGAAATCCTCGGTGGTACGTGAAAACTGCCACTTACTTTCGGCA
>DAOTXP010000019.1:0-4468 GCA_034435275.1 Anaerolineales bacterium
ATTTGCCCTGCATTTGTTTTGCAACCGTATAAAGCAAATCCACATCCGCCTGCGTGCCCTCGCCGGAGTGGATGCGTTCCGTCAGGTGTTGCATCCAGTAATTGCCTTCGCGGCAGGGCGTGCACTTGCCGCAGGATTCGTGTTTGAAAAAGTGAATGGTCTTATTGACGACCCAGTCGAGGCTGACCGTGTCGTCAATGACAATGACGGAGGCAGACCCGAGGTCCGCGCCGAGCGTGCGGACGGAGGCGTAGTCCATGGGCGTATCCAGCGCCTTGTCGTCCGCAACGATCATGGACGAGGAGGCGCCCGCCGCCATGATGGCGCGCACCGGGCGATCGTCAATGATTCCGCCTCCCTGCCCATAGATGAGTTCGCGGAAGGTCGTGCCGAGGGGAAGTTCGTAGTTGCCCGGCTTCTTGACGCGCCCGGAGAGCGAAAACACCTTATTACCGGGGCTGTCGGCCGTACCCATGGATTTGTACCACTCCGCGCCGTTGGCGATGATCATCGGCACGTTGGTCAGCGTTTCGACATTGTTTACAACAGTTGGCTTGCCATATAAACCAAACGAGGGCGGGAAGGGCGGGCGGATGCGCGGCTGGCCCAGTTTGCCTTCCAGCGATTCGAGCATGGCCGTTTCCTCGCCGCAGATGTACGCGCCCGCGCCGAGGTGGGTGTAAATCTTGAGTGAATAATCTTTGCCGAAAAGGTTTTCGCCAAGTAAACCCGCCTCTTCCATCTCGGCGATTTTCTCATCGAGAAAATGCGCCACCTGCCAGAACTCGCCGCGCAGGTAAACGTAGGCCGCGTTCGCGCTGACCGCGTAACTGGCGATCGCAACACCTTCCAGGAACTGGAAGGGATTGTGCTCCATGATCTCGCGGTCCTTGAAGGTACCCGGCTCGGATTCGTCTGCGTTGGCAACCACGTAGTGCGGCCAGTTGTTCTTGTCCATGAAGGACCACTTCATGCCGGTGGGAAATCCAGCGCCGCCGCGTCCGCGCAGGACGGAGGCCTTGACCACGTCAGTCACGTCTTCGGGCTTCATCTCGGTCACGGCTTTTTTGAAAGCCGCGAAACCGCCGTTCTTCCGGTAAATGTCGAGTTGGTGAATATTGGGAATATCGCGATGGCGAAGCAGGGTGTGGGTCATTCCTTCACCTCCCCACGGCTTTTACGCAAGGCCTCGATCAGTTCGAGGGTCTTATCCACGGTCATGTTCTCATGATATTCCAGCCCGTCCCCGCTCTGGAGCTGGAACATGGGCGCCTTGTCGCACGCGGCGAGACACATGACCGCTTCGATCGTCACGAGACCGTCGGGAGTCGTCTCGCTGACCTTCACGCCCAGGTTACTGCACAGGTTCGCGAGGAACTGGTCTGCGCCGCGCAGCGCACAGGGCAGGTCGGTGCAGACCTGCATCCGATACTTGCCCTCCCTCTTGTCGTGGTACAGCGTGTAAAAGCCGACGATGGAGGCAACTTCGGTCTCGGTCAGGTCGAGCAGGGAGGCGATGTCCTGCATAGCGGCTTTGTTGACGTGACCTTCCTCGCGCTGTGCCATATACAACAACGGCATCACCGCCGAACGCTTGTGCTCCGGCGGATACTTTGCCAGGATCTGTTTGACTTCTTTTGGATATTTTTCAGCCAGGCTCATCGGTCAATGTCTCCGAGCACGATGTCGGTGGAGGCAAGGATCGCCACCAGGTCCGCCACGAGATGTCCCTTGACGATCTTGGGCAGGACGGACAGGTTGTCGAATGAAGGCGTGCGCCAGTGGACGCGGTACGGTTTGGGCCCGCCGTCGCCCTCCAGGTAGACGCCCAATTCGCCGCGCGGGGATTCGATCGCGCTATACACGGATGCCTTCGGCGCAGGAAAGCCTTCGGTCCACAACTTGAAGTGATGGATGAGCGCTTCCATGCTGACGCCGATCTCGGAACGCGGCGGTGTGACGAACTTGCGGTTGTCGCTTCGCACGGGTCCCATTGGGAGTTTGTTCAAAGCCTGTTCCACGATCTTCAACGCCTCGCGCAACTCCTGCACGCGGACCTGGTAACGTGCGTACGTGTCGCCTTCGGTTGCAGTGGGCACATCGAAGTCATATTGCTCATATCCCATGTAGGGACGGGCTTTACGCAAATCCCACTTCACACCGGAAGCGCGCAGCATCGGGCCGGTCACACCATGTTGAATGGCGGTCGCGGCGTCCAATTTGCCGATGCCAAGCAGACGGTCCAGCATGATCGGGTTTTTCGTCAATAAAGCTTCGTATTCGTCAATGCGCTTCGGGAAGATCTTGATGAAATCCCGTACTGCCGTCTCGAACTCCACAGGAACATCCCGCCATAATCCACCGGGGCGGATGAAGGTCGTCATCATGCGCTGACCGGAACATAGTTCGAGAATATCCAGGATCAGTTCACGTTCGCGGAA
Source organism: Anaerolineales bacterium (assembly GCA_034435275.1). Taxonomy (GTDB): domain Bacteria; phylum Chloroflexota; class Anaerolineae; order Anaerolineales; family Villigracilaceae; genus JBFMCC01. Next base: position 2,442 of record DAOTXP010000019.1, read on the forward strand.
TGCGTACAGGAACATGGACATCGCCCCGGTGTCGAGACCGAACGTCCCGATCCAGACCAGGTGCGAAGCGATGCGCTGGAGTTCCGTCAATATCACGCGGATGGCTTGGGCACGCGGCGGCACATCCAGGTCAACGAGTTTTTCCACCGCCATGCAGTAGGCAAGGTTGTTACCAACGGTGTCCAGATAATCGAGCCGATCCGTCATCACCTCGGCTTTGAGATAAGTCTTGGCTTCCATGTTCTTCTCGATGCCGGTGTGCAGGTAACCGATCTCGGGGATGGCGTTGACAACCGTCTCACCATCCAGTTCGAGTAACAGACGCAGAACGCCATGCGTGGACGGGTGCTGGGGTCCCATGTTCAACAACATGGTCTCGCCCTTCAGGGCGCGCTCGGAGACCAGGTGCTTGTACTTATCAATGGTGACTTCTTCAAGTTGCGGCATAATAATTCCTTGAAACGTAGTGACGACTTTAGTCGTCCATCAGCGACTAATGTCGCTACTACATTTACTCTTTCGCATATGGCTTGCGGACGTCAATCTCGTCAAAGTTGAACGTGAACTGCGGCTCTTCGTAACCCAGCGGAAAATCCTTGCGCAATGGATAACCTTCCTGGTCGTCGGGCAATAAAAGCTTGCGCGGATCGGGATGACCTTCCGCCACGATGCCGAACATATCCATGAGTTCGCGCTCGCGCCAGTTCGCCACCTCGTACACACGCGTCGCCGTCGGGATCTTGGGCTGGTCACCGTTTACTGGAACCCTCAACTGCAAGGTGACATTATTCGCCAGTGAAGACAGTTGATAGATCACATGAAAACGCGGCGATGTCTGCGGCCAGTAATCCGAGGCGGTCATCGCCGAGAGCAATTCGAATTCATACTTGTCGCGCAGGAGCGTCAGCGCCTCGATGATCTGTTCCGTCTCGACGAAGACATGCACCTCGCCGCGAAACTCCTCGAAGGTCGCTCTAAATTTTTCCTGCAACGCTTTGACGATCTTTTCGAGTTTGGTATCCATAAGCACCTGCAGCGCGCTGAGCGAAGTGAACGAAGTGAACGCAGTCGAAGCGCCCTTCGTCTACGGGTCTTGACACGCCCTCAAAAAACATTCAGGCTGCTCGACCCTCCGCTCAGGGCGATGTTATCCCTTTGCCAGATCCTTGAACTTCTCGCCCTTCACTTTTTCGTAGACTGTCAGCACGCCATGAATCAGAGCCTCCGGGCGCGGCGGACAGCCCGCTACGAACACGTCCACCGGGACGATCTCGTCCACACCCTGATAAATAGCATAGTTGTTGAACACGCCGCCGCAGGAGGCGCAATCGCCCATGGCAATGACCCATTTCGGCTCGGGCATCTGGTCATACAGGCGGCGAAGGACGGGCCCCATCTTCTTGGAGACACGCCCTGCTACGATCATCAGGTCCGATTGGCGCGGGCTGGGGCGCATCAGTTCCATGCCGAAACGGCTCATATCGTAATGAGAAGCCTGCGCGGACATCATTTCGATGGCGCAGCAGGCCAGTCCGAACAGCATCGGCCACATGGCACTCGTGCGCGACCAGTTGACCATATTTTCGAGGGTGGTCGTCACCACACCCATATTGCCGAGTTTTTGCTCTACTCCCATTCCAGGGCTCCTTTTTTCCACGCGTACACGTAACCGACCAGTAAGATGACGATAAAGACGATCATCTCGATCAACCCGAACAAGCCGAGTTGACGGAAGACGATCGCCCACGGAAGGAAGAATACAACTTCGATATCGAACAGGATGAACAGCACCGCGATCAGGTAAAAGCGCACCGGCATACGCCGCGTGCCCGGCCCGATGGGAGCTATGCCCGATTCGTACGGTTCGGATTTGGCCGCCACTTTGCGGCGAGGCCCGAACAATCCCCCCAAAACAATGGCAATAATTGCAACCAGCGTGGCAACTGTGATCAGAAGTGCAATGGCAAGATACTCAAGCAGCATGGAAATCCTCGGTGGTACGTGAAAACTGCCACTTACTTTCGGCA
>DAOTXP010000020.1:0-1689 GCA_034435275.1 Anaerolineales bacterium
GCGCTGGGGTTGCTGGTCGAAGGCCGCGCCCAGGTCTCGATGAACTTCACCGACTTCCACGAAACGCCCCTGTACCGCGTCATCGAAACCATCCGGCGCGAAGCGGCGCGCTACGGCGTGGGCATCCATCACAGCGAACTGGTCGGGCTGATCCCGCAGCAAGCCCTGGTGGACGCGGCGGTCTGGTACACCCAACTGGACGGATTCGACCCCGGACAAATACTCGAATCCCGACTCTTTTCCGACTCCCCCGCCGCCTCGACCCCAGCCGGGAACTGCCCCTCGTTCATCGAGGAACTGGCCGCCCCCACGCCCACTCCCGGCGGCGGTTCGGCCGGCGCCTACGCGGGCGCGATGGGCGCGGCGCTGGTGGCTATGGTCGCAGGCTTGACCATCGGCAAGAAGAAATACGCCGAAGTCGAAGCCGAAATGCAGGCCGTGCGCGTCATGGCCGAGAGTTTACGCAAGGAACTGACCCAGGCTGTGGACGACGACGCCGCCGCCTTCGAGGCCGTGATGGGCGCGCTCAAACTCCCCAAAGAGACCGACGAACAAAAGGCCGCGCGCCGCGCCGCGGTGACGCAGGCGACCCTCAACGCCGCGCACATTCCGCTGCATGTTTCGGAGAACGCCGTCAAGGTGATGGAACTTGCCTTGAAATGCGCCCAGCGCGGTAACCCGAACGCCATCAGCGACGCCATGTCCGGTTTTGCCATGGCGCGCGCCGCGCTGACCGCCGCCGCTTACAATGTACGCATTAATATCAATTCGCTTGAAGATAAATCCGCAGGCGGGAAGATGCTAAAGCAGTTGACAGACCTGGAAAAGCAGGCCGACAAACTCGAAAAAGAAATCCGCGCGGTGATGAAGGAGCGCGGCGGAATTTAATTATGGAGTGCAAGAGCTTGCTCTTGCACAGCTTGCTCTTGCACAGTTGGCCGCTGGAGTCAAAAATCATCAAAAACATTAATCTTATCTATGGGCTGGGCGAAAACCTGCCCTTTCAAATGATCATCGCCCTGATTGATGAACCACCTGTAACTGCAATAAGGATAGTCCATTGCATCTTCGACCAATCCATGCCTGACAGGATTTGTGTGAACGTAATGCAGCCTTGCCAGATATGATTTCTCATAGGTGAGGCAAGTGTCCCAATAGTTGTGCCAGACCTGCCTCCCAGGCGTTTTATCTCGTCGGTTAATTTCGATGGCAGTAATCGAGTGAATTTGTCGTACGAATTTTGCCAGCGTTGTTGCGTCTTCTGGAGCCTGTGCGATAAAATGGTAGTGGTTGTGTAAGACCGCCCATGCTTCGAGTTCCCAGCCAAGTTGGTTTGCCCGTTCGAACAAAGTTCGCAGGAAAAATTCCTTTTTCATCTCTTCGCGCAATAAGTGCTGCTTGTATAAAATAGACCCTGTAACCATGTACATCGCATTCGGCACGAAATAATGCGGTGGATTGTGCAGGTAGGTTTTATAGATGTCATCCATGTTTTGAAATATACCGTATGTACAGGAGCTTGCTCCTGCAACAAGCCAGCAAGCTGGCTGACTCCAAAGGAGAGCAATCATGGGCTTGAAACCCGACCACTGGATTCGCAGGATGGCGACCGAACACAAAATGCTCGAACCGTTCGTGGAGAGCCAGGTAAGAAATGGGGTTATTTCTTACGGCGTCTCGTCCTACGGC
>DAOTXP010000021.1:0-2554 GCA_034435275.1 Anaerolineales bacterium
CGGCGGCGCGGCTGGACTGGACGCCCGGCACCGGCGGCAACTCCCAGCGGCTCTATCTGGATGAATCGGAGAGCGCCGTGGCCAACAACTGCGTGGAGGGCTGTACGCTCTACGAAACCGGTTTGGACCCCGCGCTTGCCAGTTTCGACACGGCGGGATCAGTCCATCCACATCTCTCCGCGTAACGGTTGACATCTTTCCCTTTTTTCGCTAAACTATACGCAAAGACTACACGCTATCACGTGAGGAGGCGCCATGCCTGCTTCGAGCTCTGCACATATTACATCGCAAACCCTGCTTCCCGCGGCCCTGCGCGCCTGGGAAATGTACCTCAATGATCAGGGCCGTTCGCCCAACACGGTCAAGGCCTTTCTCTCGGATGTCGGCCTGCTGACCCAGTTCCTGCCGCCCGACCATACCCTCGGCGCGATCACGACCAACGACCTCAACCGCTTCTTCGAATGGATGGAAAAAGAGCGCGCCGTCCCGTGCAGTCCGAAAACCCTTGCCCGCCGCATCACCTCGACCAAGTCCTTTTTCCGCTGGCTGCACCAGCACGGCGTATTGCTGGCGGACCCGGCCGAGAAGGTCCTGCAGCGCTCGGCGATCAGTCCCCTGCCCCAGGTGTTGACCGACGAAGAGGCCCAGGCCGCGCTCCAGGCCGCGGACCAGCACCGCCGCGGCCCCAAACCCGACGCGCGTCCCTACGCGTTGTTGAAACTCCTGCTCACAACGGGCATCAAGAAGAGCGAATGTCTCGGCATTCACCTCAATCACATTGACCTGGATTCGCCCGGCGGATCGCTGGTCTTCATCCGCTATGCCAGCCCGGCGAATCGATACAAGGAACGCAAACTGCTTCTCGACGAAGAATGGATTCCCGCCTACAAGGAATACCTCGCCCAATACCAGCCCGTAGATCAACTCTTTCCCTGGTCGCCGCGGCGGCTGGAGTATCTGCTCGAAGACATCGGCGAGGAGGCGGGCCTCGGCAAGCACCTGTCCTTCGACATGTGCCGCTGGACCTGCGCCCTGCGCGATTACCGCGACGGGCAGGAGGTCGAAAAGATTCGCCAGAAACTGGGGGTCTCGAAAATCCAGTGGCGCGAGATCAATCTCAAATTGCGCCAGTTGAGTGAGATGAACGAATAACGGTCGGGGCGACTCGCGAGTCGCCCTGCTCATGTGTCGCCCCTACTTGGCCCTGGTCAGGGTGAAATACAAAATCCTGCGCGAGGCCTGTGTGACTCGAAATGAATGCGCGGGCTGGTAACCGGGAATCCACGCGATCTTCCCCCCCGCGCACAACAACGGCCAGCGGTCGCGCGCCCGCTGGGGCAGTTTCTCGTTCGTGAAAAAATCGGACAGTTTCTGCGTGTGACCGCCCAGGCCCAGCGGCTCGAAACGATCCCCCTCCCGGCGCGGCCGCAGGAATAATTCGCCCTCGATGCTGTCCGCATCCAGCCAGACCTGGAACGGGTCCTCGTTCTCCTGAATCTGTTCCCACGCCAGCGCGGGGATGTTCCACTTCTCCGCCGTCAATACCCAACTGCCCGAGAGATGGATTCTTTCGGGCAGCGCCAGCGGAAGCGATTCGACTCCCTCGGGAATCTGCGGCCAGCGTTCGAAAGGCAGGGTCGCTTCGGGGCTGACAACGTAGACCTGTCCCGCCTCACGCAGAAGGCGCGCGCCGCGCGTCAGGTCCATTTGCCGCTGGGAGGCATCCGCGAGGAAGGCGGAGGCGCGCTCGAGCAACGCGTAGTGGACTTCGGCGCCGGGGTGGACGTGCTCCAATGCGCGGCGCACCAGGTTCCGCTGGAGTCCGACCCCGAGGCCCGACAGGGCCGTCGAGTCGAAGATGATCAGACCGGGACTTTCCTGCACCGCGCACTTTCTCCAGGCAGAGTCCGTCGCGGCCATCAGAGTTTCGTGATCCGCGGCGAGGCTTTGGGCGGTTCGCAAAACGGCCTCGCGGAAGCGCGGGTTGTAGGTTTCGAGCGTGGGAATCAACAGATGGCGCAGGCGGTTGCGCAGAAAGTTGACCGACTGGTTGCTGGGATCGTGATGCGGGCGCAGTCCCTGCGTGGCACAATAGAGAACCGTGTCTTCGTGCCAGACATCCAGCAGAGGGCGGACGATGGGAATTTCTGGATCGAAGGTGGGCAGGATGGTGCGATAGGCCATGCCCTTGAGTCCCGTCAAGCCTGCGCCGCGCAGGAAGTGCATGAGCACGGTCTCGACCTGATCGTCCGCGGTGTGACCGACGGCCACGGCCTGCGCGTTCTGCTGGCGGGCGCGCTGGAAGAGGAAACGATAACGCAGGGCGCGCGCCGCGTCTTCCAGAGACAGGCCTTCTTCTTCCGCATAGGCGCGCACGTCGGCGTGTTCGATGACCGAGGCCAGGCCGAAGCGCGCCGCCATCTGTTCGACGTTATTGGCCTCGATGTCTGCCTCGGGACGCAGTTTGTGGTTGAAGTGTGCCACGATGACGCGATACCCCGCCTGGCGCAGGACGCTCATCAGGCACAGGCTGTCCGGTCCGCCCGACACGCCG
>DAOTXP010000022.1:0-6294 GCA_034435275.1 Anaerolineales bacterium
AATCGCCGCGGCACCATCGTGGGACTCACCTGCCGCGTCGGCCGCGCCGTGTACGGCACGATCGACATCATCGAAGACATTATCATGTCGGGCAAGAGCCTGCTCATCCTCGGGCGCCCGGGCGTGGGCAAGACCACGCTCCTGCGCGAGGCGGCGCGCATCCTGGCCGAGTCGCGCCGCGTCGTCATCGTGGACACGTCCAACGAGATCGGCGGCGACGGCGACGTGGCGCATCCCGCGGTGGGCAAGGCGCGGCGCATGCAAGTCAAAGTGCCGACCCTCCAGCATGAAGTGATGATCGAAGCGGTCGAGAACCACAACCCCGAGGTCATCGTCATTGATGAGATCGGCCGCGAACTCGAAGCACAGGCCGCCCGCACCATCGCCGAGCGCGGCGTGCAACTCATCGGCACGGCGCATGGTATCACACTCGACAACCTACTGCTCAACCCGACTCTCTCCGACCTGGTCGGCGGCATCGAAGCCGTGACTCTTTCGGACGAAGAGGCGCGTCGGCGCGGGACCCAGAAGACGGTGCTCGAACGACGCGCCCCGCCCACTTTCGATGTGCTCATTGAAATCCAAACCCGCGACCGCTTTGCCGTCCATGCCGACATCATGGCCTCAGTGGACGCGCTGCTGCGCGGCTTCCCGCTTCCGCCGGAGATCCGCACTCGCGACGCCGACGGGCAGATCCGCATCGAGAAGGCCGCGCCCGCCCCCAAGTCCAGGGTGGAGGCGAAGGAAGTGAAACCGCCCCGGCGTGGACGTCAGCCCGTCGCACCGACCGAGACAAGTCAGCCTCCCAAGCCGTCCCAGCCTGTGACCGGCGCGGCGTTGCAGACCGTCCGCGTCTATCCGTTTGGCGTGGCGCGCAATCGCCTGATGCAGGCCGCCAAGCGGCTGGGAGTCCCGGCCATCATCGTGCGTGAGCCGTCCGAGGCCGACGCGCTGGTGACGCTGCGCTCGTACTACCGCGACCGTCAGCAGGCCATCGTAGACGCGGAGGGGCGCGGCCTGCCAATCTACGTTCTGCGCGCCAACACGGTGGGACAGGTGGAGCAGTTCATGAGCGATCTGTTCAACCTGCCTTCGGACCAATTCACCAGCGGCGAGATGGAGAGCGTGCGCAGTGAGACCCAGCAGGCGATCCAGGCGGTGCTCAACGGCGAGCGCTGGGTGGACCTGCCGCCCGGCCCGTCGCTGGTGCGGAGACTCCAACATGAAATGGCGCGCCAGGCAGAACTGGTGAGTCACTCGTACGGCAAGGAGCCGCGCAGGCATGTGAGGATTTTTAGGGAATAATGTGTAGGGGCACAGTGAGACGAATTGATCATCAAGATCCTTTTGGGTTTCGCTGTGCCCCTACTCAAACCATATGTTCATCACCCTCGAAGGCCCCGAAGGTTCCGGCAAAACCTCTCACATTCCCTATCTCGTCGAATATCTACGCGAGAAAGGATATACAGTTTTCCCCACACGCGAGCCGGGCGGGACGTCCATCGGGGAGCAGATTCGCGAAGTCATCCACGATTTGAAGAATGTCGAGATGCACCCGCGCACGGAGACCCTGCTCTACCAGGCGGCGCGGGCACAGATCGTGGAGCAGGTTATTCGTCCGCGGTTGAGGGCGGGCGAGATCGTGCTCTCTGACCGCTATGCCGATTCGACCATCGCCTATCAGGGCTACGGTCACCAGCAGGATTTGGAGCAGGTGCGCGCGTTGGTGAAGTACGCAACGGGAGGATTGGTTCCCGATTTGACAATCTTGCTAGATGTGGATGTGGAAGAGGGCTTGAAAAGAAAGAAGAAGGATAACGAGTGGAATCGCCTCGACGCGTACACCCTCGAATTCCATCAGCGCGTGCGCGCCGGTTACCTGGAGATGGTCAGGCAGGAGCCGAAGAGGTGGGTGATGATCGACGCGGGGAGGGAGTGGCAGTCCGTGCAAGAGGAGTTAAGGAAGATAATTTCCAACCGACTGCCTGATGTATAATACTAGCAATGAACAAAACAGAGGCCAACCGTGTGGTTCGAAAATGTAAAGACGCCCTTGCCAAAGTCTATGGCAAGCGGCTAAAAGGGGTGATCCTTTATGGTTCGATCGCTCGAAATACAGCACGCGTGACCAGCGACATTGACCTGCTTGTTTTGTTGACTCCCCCATTCGATTATTTTGCCGAACTGAGATAAATCGTGGATGTGTTGTATGCCGTTCAACTGGAGTCGGACAGACTGATTTCCGCGAAACCCGTTTTGGCTTCGGATTTCGAAGCAGGTAGTCTGGCTTTGTATCGAAATGCGGCGCGCGAGGGGACGGCAGTCTGATGGCTAAAAATGACAGCGAAATTGCCGCCAACCTTGAGAGGGCGGACGACTCCATGCAGGCGGCAAAAGATCTGCTCGAAAAAGGTCATTACGATATTGCCGCGTCACGAGCGTATTACGCGGCGTTCTATGCGTCCAGCGCCCTGCTATTGGGAAAGGATATTGATCCCAGTAAACACAGCGGGGTAATTTCTGCCATCCATCGGGAGTTTGTGAAAAGCGGAAAACTTGCGATTGACCACGGCAAAACTTGAATTGGTTGTTCGAGCTGCGTGGCGTGGGGGATTATGGAGTGGTCGTTCATGTTACGGAAGGGGAAGCGATCCGTGCTGTGAAGGTCGCGGAAGACTTTGTTATTGCGGTCAGGCGCTTGCTTGGAGTTGAATAATAAGTTTTATCACCCTGCCTCTGTGTTATACTGGCTTCATTGTCAACAGGTTGGGTGATTCTCTTTCGAGGTCGTCTGAAGCCTGCTTTTGTCACTCGGAAAACGAGTGATCGGATTAGGAGAAAAATGGAAGTAAAGTTGTATGTTGGAAACCTGGCGTATTCCGCCACGGAAGACAGCCTGCGCACCCTGTTCACCCAGGCGGGCACAGTGACATCGGTGGCGCTGATCAAGGATCGCGATACGGGGCAATCCAAAGGTTTTGCCTTTATCGAGATGAGCACGCAGGCCGAAGCGCAGAAGGCTATCAGCATGTTCAATGGCTTTATGGCCGGCGACCGTGAGTTGAAGGTCAACATGGCCCGCCCGCGTGAAGAACGCGGCCGCGCGTTCGATAACCGCGGCAGCGGACGCAAGCACGGACCGCAGCGCGGCGGCGGCAAGCGTTATTAGACCGCCTGCAATACGACCCCGAAATCTCTCCACTTCAAAGTGGAGAGGTTTTTGTTTCTGCAGTTGATGATCACCGCGTTGTATAATCCAGGCATGTCCATCCGCCTCCCTTCCCACGAATACCTCGACCAACTCGGCATCCCATACGAGAAAGCCGAATTCTCGCCTGACATCGAAAAGGGCGCGGCCTCCGTGGCGCGCGCGCTGGGTTACCGCGAGCGACAGATGATCAAGACGCTCATCTTCGAGATGGACACTGGCGAGCGCCTGCTGGTCATGGTGGGCGGGGACCAGAACATCGTCTCGGGCAATTTGAAAAAAGCCGCGGGGTCGCGCAACATTCAGATGGCGCGCCCGGAGGTGGTCAAGGAGACGACCGGGTACGTGATCGGCTCGATTCCCCCGTTTTCGTGGCAGCCGCCCGGCTTCCGCACCTTCCTGGACGCGTCGCTGATGTCCGAGCCGGTGCTGGGAGTCGGCACCGGTCAGTGGGGGCGCGAAATCCTGATCACGCCGCAGGATTTGGTCAAGGCCAGTGGCGCAATCGTCGTCAATCTTGTGGATCGTGAAAAGCCTGTTTTCCCGGAGGAGCCATGAAAGATAAAGCGGAATTATTGTCCGAGATCGAACGCGAGTGGAAAGTGTTGATGGATGTAGTGGATCAACTCACGCCCGAGCAAATGGTCACGCCCGATGAGGGCGGGTGGTCGCCGAAGGATAATCTCGCCCATTTGACCGAATGGATGACCGCCTTGATGGGCTACCACATGGACGGACGCCCGTCTCACGAAGTGATGGACCTGAGTCCCGCCGATACCGAGGACTGGGATTTCGATATCATCAACGCCCGCCTGTTCGAACGGAACAAGAACCGTCCTGTCGAAGATGTGCTGGCAGAACTCAAGAACAAGTATGCCGAATTGATCGCCAAACTCGAGCGAATGCCCTTCGAGGATCTGCTGAAGCCTCGCTGGCCCGACGATCCCGAGAAACGTCCGCTGGTGAGTTGGGTGCTTGGAGACAGTAGTGAACACTTTGCCGAACATCGGGAGGTGATCGAGAAAGCCCTGACAAAATAATTGAATGCCCGAAGGTAGAATCTATTCCGAACATCGCGTGTTATACTGTGTGTATCGTCAACAGGGGTTTGGCTGATTCTCTTCCGAGGTCATCGAACGCCTGCAATTTTCAACCGCCCGCAAGGCGGGCACGCTAGGAGAATGAAGATGGAATCGAAGTTGTACGTTGGAAACCTGCCCTACTCGGCCACCGAAGAAGAGCTGAGTTCCATGTTTGGGCAGGCCGGCACCGTGACCTCGGTGGCGATCATCAAGGATCGCGAAACAGGCCGCTCAAAGGGTTTTGCCTTCATTGAGATGAGCAATGGCGAGGAAGCCCAGAAGGCCATTAACATGCTCAACGGACAGCCCATGGGCGGACGCGACCTGCGCGTGAGCATTGCCCGGCCGCGCGAAGAAGGCGGCGGACGCTCGTTCAATCGCGGTTCGCGCCGCAATTATTAGACTCACAGACACAGAAAGATAACTCCCCGGTCCATGCCAGACCGGGGAGTTATACTATGCCTCATCGTCGCCGCCCAGGTCGGGCAGGGCCGACTCGATCTCTTCGGGACTTTGACCCGCCTCCAGGCGGTCCACCACATCGTCGAATTCGGGCGGCAGGTCCTCGCCCATCTCCTTCCCCATTTTGCGCATCATCTTTCCGAGGGCGCGCGGGTCGTCCTCCAGCCCCTCCAGAGCGGAGGGATCGTCCAGGTCTTCCATGCGGCTCTCCCCGGAGCGGGCGATACGCACGCGCGTCAGCCGGCGGCGGACGTTTCTGCTTCCACAACGGGAACAGGCCACGGGTCGCGTGCCGTATTCGCTGAAGGTCATGAAGACCTCGAAGCGGTGTTGACAGTCGAGACAAGTATAAGGATAAGCAGGCATGTCCTTATTTTAATCCAGACTCCCGCCTCCTTTCTAGGTACAATTGGAACATGACTGCCGATCCCCAATTCTATCCCCTCCATCCCAATCCCCTGCTGATCGTCATCTCCGGCCCTTCGGGCGCGGGCAAGGACAGCGTGATCCAGCGCATGAAGGAACGCGGCCTGCCCTTTCATTTCGTTGTCACCGCCACCACCCGCCCGCGCCGCCCCAACGAGGTGGATGGACGCGATTACTGGTTCATCTCGAAAGAGGAATTTGCGCGCAGAATTGACAATGATGAATTTTTCGAATACGCAATTGTCTATGGCGATTACAAAGGCAATTCCAAGCAACAGGTGCGCGAGGCGCTGGCCAGCGGCAAGGACGTGATCATGCGTCTCGATGTGCAGGGCGCGGAGAGCGTGCGAAAACTGGCGCCCGAGGCATTGCTGATCTTCATCACGGTGGAGAACGAGGCGGAACTGGTGAGCCGCCTGCAGACGCGTAAGACCGAGACGGCCGAGGAACTCAAACTGCGCATCGCCACGGCGCGGCGCGAACTGACGCGCATTGACGAGTTCGATTACGTGATCGTCAACCGCGACGAGGCGCTGGACGAAACGGTGGACACGATCCGCGCCATCATCGAAGCCGAACACCACCGCGTCAAGCAACGAAAGGTGGCCTTGTGAACCAATCCCCCGCTTCTCCCCTGACCCCCGAACCGGCCACGCCCGTCCCGGGCCGAATCTCGCTTCGGCTTCCGTCCGCACTGCCGCGCGTCACGTACGCGATCCTTGGATTGACCATCGCCACATACCTCCTCCAATTTATCTTTCCTCAAATCATCTATCTGGGGGATAAGAACAACAGCCTCATTCGAGACGGACAACTCTGGCGCCTGATTACACCCGTTCTTTTACACGGCCCGGTCTGGCACATCGGCTTCAACATGTACGCGCTGTTCTCGCTCGGCTCCGGCCTGGAACGGCGCTTCGGGCATGTGCGATTCCTGTTGCTCTATCTGCTCGCGGGATTCGCCGGGAATGTGTTTTCGTTTCTCATCACGGACGCTAATTCCATCGGCGCTTCGACCTCGATCTTCGGCCTGATCGCGGCAGAGGGGGTTTTCCTCTACCAGAATCGAAAGTTGTTTGGCGAGGAGGCGCGGCAGGCGATTGGGAATGTCGTTTC
>DAOTXP010000023.1:0-16375 GCA_034435275.1 Anaerolineales bacterium
CCGGCAAACCCGATCCAGCGGGCGTTTTCAGCGAGCCTGGCGTATAAGCCGAAAATTCCCAACGTGAACAGCATGTAACCCACAAAGCCCAAAAGGTGTTCCGCCTGGTATGCGCCGGGGTTTTCCAGAAGCACATGCTCTTCGGGATGAAATATCCAGAAGAGGGAGGAAAGCAATCCGCCAAGCAACAGCGACAGACCACTCCATCGAAGAAGCCTTGACACAAACATGGCACACCTCCTGGTATTCGGACTGGTTTTGTCTAATTTACATCAATTTTGATTCAAGGTCAAGACGTGGTTGCGAAATCTCGTATGGCTTGTTTGGCGAGGGCAGCCAATTCCCGGTCGGCGCGGTTCACCATGATCTCCCGCAGGGCGGGCAGGGTGCGCGGTCTTTCGACTCTCCCATTGCCCGGAGCACATGCTTTCTCGCTTCCCGCCCGGGGTCGTTCAACATCTGGATCAACAACGGCGTGACGCGTACATCACGGATTTTTACCCACCCGATAACTGCAGACTCGGGATGACGCAAAGTGTCTTCCAGGACGCCGAGGGCCGGCGGGTCAAAACGAGTCAGTACCTCCGCCGCGGCCTGACTTACTTCATGATTCAAATCATACAAGGCCATATCCAATGCCTCGATGGCGCGCGGGCGGCTTCGCACGCGGAGGTCCACGAACTGTAATTACCTGTTGGTAAATCCATCCAGGAAAGCGCGAACATTTTCTCCAAGCGCGTCGGTGTTGTATCCGCCTTCCATGACGATGGCGGTCGGCAGGTCAAGCGCGGCGATACGGCGGCCGATCTCGCCAATACCCTCGCGCGTGATCTTGAACTTGCCGAGCGGATCGCCTTCGTAAATGTCCATGCCGGTGGAGATGACGATGGACTGTGGACGGTAGACGGTGATTAATTCGATGGCCTCATTGAGCGCAGCAAGATAATCTGCATCGTCTGTCCCGGCAGGGAGGGGGAAGTTGCGATGGAACCCGCGGCCTTCACCCTTTCCTGTTTCCTGCGTGTAGCCAGCATAGTAAGGATATTCAAAGGCTGGGTCGGCATGGATAGAGATCGTCAGTACATCGCGGCGCGTGTAGAAGATGTCCTGCGTGCCATTGCCGGCGTGATAATCCACATCAAGGATGGCGACCGCGCCAAACTGCGTCAGCCATTGCGCGGCGATGGCGGCGTTGTTGAGGAAACAGTATCCGCCCGCGATCTCGCGTCCCGCATGATGACCGGGCGGACGACAAAGGGCGAACGCAGACCGCGGGGCGTGGACGATGGACGGTGAAATCTCGTTTGCGGCGGAGAGGGCGCAGTTTGCGGAGGCGAGCGCGGCGACGTAGGTTCCCTCCACGATGGGAACACTCAGATCCAACAAAAAGAATCCTGCCTTGCCGAGGATGGTCTCGGGCATCTGGTCGCGTTTGGCCGCGAAGGTGGCGGGCATCAGCGCGGTCTTGTCAGACGCCGCGGTGGATTCGGGTTCGGAGGCCAGCCATTCGGTCCAGGCCGAGGCGAGAAACGAAAGATATTCCTCCGAGTGGACCGCGCGGATCGGGTCGAGTCCGAAGTCGGCCGGCTCAACGACTTCAGTCCGGTCCGTTTGACGCAGGGCGTTCAGAATCCGATTCATGCGTTGCGGCGATTCGAGATAGGGCACACGCTGTCCGCCGTCGAATACTTCGAAGGCGGGATCGTGCAGGCGGTGTTGCTCCGAGTAAAAAATTTTCACGTGGCTCCGTCTGTGCTATTATAAAACACGGAGGTGCACATGGATGCTTTGACCGCCATTCATACGCGGCATTCGGTGGGGAAGGTGAAGACCGACCCCGTGCCGCGCGAGACAATTGAGAGACTTTTGGATGCGGCCGTTCAGGCGCCCAATCATCACAAAGTGAGACCGTGGCGCTTCGTTGTCTTGACCGGGGATGGGCGCGCCCGATTGGGCGGCGTCATGGCTGAATCGTTATCCGCCAAGACTCCCGGCCTGCCGGTGGACGCTCTGGATAAAGAACGCGCCAAGCCTCTGCGCGCGCCGCTGGTGATCGCCATCGGCGTGGACAAGCCAACCGAGTCAAAAATCTCTGAGATCGAAAATGTTTGCGCGGCGGCCGCGGCCGCGCAAAATATCCTGCTGGCCGCGCACGCCCTCGGGCTGGCCGCCCAGTGGCGGACGGGTCCCGCCGCCCTCGATCCGCGCGTGAAAGAGTTTCTGGGGTTTGCAGCGGATCAGCACTTGATCGGTTTTCTGTATATCGGCTATGGGGAGGGGGAGACGGCTCTGTCCGAACGACCTGGTTTTGAGGATAGGACCGTTTGGATTGAATGAACGAAAAGGCCGAGCACATGCCCGGCCTTTTGGTTTACTTGTCATGGTGACGGTAGATCATCTCACCTGCAGGGATTCGCACCGGCAACCGGTTCTGTGACGGAGGCAAGGGGCAGGTGGCGTAGTCGGTGTAGGCGCAGGGAGGATTGCGGGCTTTGTTGAAGTCCAGTATCACTTCGCGATCCACGGGTGGATCAGAGTCAAGGAATCGTCCGCCGGGGTAAGAACCGTTCCCGTTGGTGGGGTCATAGAAATTGAAGAACAGGCCGTCCTCTGTTTTTTCCGCCTCGAGGCGGCATTCCCTTCCATCGAGATGGAAGATCACATAGCCGGGAAATTCCACATCGTATTCCTCGCCGATCACGTCCCGGATCTTGAGGATTCGCACCGGCTCATATGGTACGAAGCGCGCCTTGAGGCAATAGGCAGGTTTAACCGGGTAATGCTTGAGGCCGGTAAAGTTCTTGCGTGCAGGGTGCTCCTTGTCCCAGACGCGGATCAGGGAGTTGGGTCCGCGCTGGATGACCAGCAGGGTCAGGCTGGCGATTTCGATGAAGTCGGGAGATTCGTGGCGGTCGGTGTGTAAAATTTTAGTTTTAACAGGTTCGCCTCTGCAGGTGATGTTGACATCGTCGCTTGCTTTTAAAGTAACAACGCCATTCCCGTATTCAAACGAACCTGCTTTTGGGGGAATCCCTTCTCCTTCAATTTGGATGTCGCAATAGGGATCGGTTCCAAATGTGTTGCTTCCCTCTGTCAGCCAGTACAGGCCCGCCAGGGCCAGCCAGCTGCGTTCGTTATCCCTCAGGCGGGCTTCGCGTTCCTCGCGGTATTTCAAAATTTCTGCTTCATAGGGTTGGTTGTTTGCCATGTGCCGATTATACAACCGTTCGTTAAGCGATGTCGTGTTGAAAAGCGACTGTAAGTTGGGGGTGCACGGCGCGCATCAAATGGGTCAATGGGTGAGTGTTTACATAACACGCTGATGAAAAAGGCGCCCCCAGTCGCACGACCGGGGGCATGTCAACGACTGGGGGTGGGGATAAGGTTAGAGGCCCTTCACCAGCAGGCCGAGGGCGAGCAGGGCAAAGCCCGCGAAGGCAAGCCAGAACGCGTATGCGCTAAGTGCACTGACCAGGGGAATGCCGCCGAGTAGGCCAAGCAGACCGAGCACAATGGCGATCCAGAACGTTACAGCTTTTGGAGGCGTAAGTTTCATTTCATTCTCCTTTTGATAACCGATGATACATGGGTTCCACATCCAGCGTTGACCACTATATTATAGTGAATATTTGCTCGAACGCAACCCTTTTGCCCTGACCTTCGGACAACTTTCCAAAATCTGCTCCGAGTGCCGTCCCCAATGCTCGAAAACCAGCCTAATCGCCGCCGGGGACGGCGGCTGGAGCCCCGGTTTTTCTGGATGCCCGAAATAATGTCCGAACTTCAGTTTTGCCCCGCCTCCACGATGTCAGATGTTGCCTTGGGACTCGGAGAGATAAAATCTGATAGAGTTTGTATGATTTTCGGATATAATCTTGTCTCTGCACGGGTAGTAAGCCACACCGCCGGGGCTTCCCCGGTGTTATTTTGCCTGTACCTTGTCATTATTTTTTATTTGGAGCAGCGATGAAGAAAGAGCAGTTACTCGATTTATATTACCAGATGATGCTGATCCGCCGCGTGGAGGAGCGCGGGGCGGAACTGTACCAGGCTGGCAAGATTGGCGGTTTCATGCACCTGTACATCGGGCAGGAAGCCGTTTCAACGGGGTTGATCGCGGCGCGAGAGCCGCGCGACCGCGTGATTACCGCGTATCGCGACCACGGAGTCGCCATCAACTGCGGCATCCCTGCCAACGAGGTGATGGCCGAATTGCTCGGCAAGGCGACGGGAATGTCGAAAGGCAAGGGCGGTTCAATGCACATGGCCAGTACCGAAAAGAACATGTGGGGCGGACATGCCATTGTGGGCGGACATCTTCCCATCGCGGCTGGTTTTGCCCTGGGCGACCAGTATGCAAAAAACGACAACATCACGATTTGCATGTTCGGTGACGGCGCGACCAACATCGGTTACTTCCACGAGGCATTGAACCTGGCAAAGACGTGGGGCCTGCGTGTGTTGTGGGTGTGCGAGAACAACCAGTACGGCATGGGCACATCCGTCGAGCGCGCCTCGGCGGTGGACGAAATCCGCCAGAAGGCGGAAGGCTATGGCATGAAGAACGCAACCGTCAACGGCATGGATGTGATGGCGGTCTATGAAGCGGCGAAGGAGGCGATTGCCTATGTCCGCAAGAAAGCTGATCCATACTTCCTCGAAGTGAACACCTACCGCTTCCGCGGGCACTCGATGGGCGACCCCGAGCGCTACCGCAAGGCGGAAGAGGTCAAGCAGTGGCAGGAGAACGACCCCATCGGCATCTTCAACAAGTACCTGCTCGATAATAAAATCGCCACCCGCAAGGCGCTGGATGAAATCGAAGCCCGTGTGGAAGAGGAAGTGGTCAAGGCAGTCGAATTCGCAGAGACTTCTCCCGAACCCGCGCTGAGCGAGTTGTTTACGGATGTGTATGCGGAATAACCAGTCATCAGTTATCAGTGATCATTTTTCAGTGTCATACACTGATGACTGATTACTGAACACTTGATCACTGAATACTGGAGTTATCATGCCCAAAATCACCATGCGCGAGGCGATCTCGCAAGCCTTAATGGAAGAAATGGACCGCGACCCCGCCGTCTTCATTCTCGGCGAGGAGGTCGGTGTGTGGGGCGGCACGTATGCCGTCACCAAAGGTTTTTACGACAAGTACGGCGCAGAGCGCGTGAAGGATACGCCCATCGCGGAAAACGCCATTCTGGGCGCGGCCATCGGCGCGGCGATGGTGGGTCAGCGCCCGATCGCAGAATTGATGACGATCAACTTCGCCTTCTCGGCGATGGACTACATCGTCAACCAGGCGGCGAAACTGCGTTACATGTTCGGCGGACAGTTCACCCTGCCGCTGGTCATCCGCGCCGTCGGCGGCGGCGGACGCCAGCTTGGCGCCACACACTCACAGACTCCCGACGTGGTCTTCGCCCATTTCCCCGGTCTCAAGGTCGTGTCGCCTGGAACGCCGGAAGATGCCAAAGGATTGCTGAAATCAGCCATTCGGTCGAATGATCCGATTCTCTTCATCGAGCACGCGACGATGTATCAGGTGCGCGGCGAAGTGCCCGAAGGCGAGTATCTGATTCCGATTGGCAAATCCAAAATCCAGCGCGAAGGAAGCGACCTCACCATCGTCACGTATTGCAAAGGTCTTGAGTTATCCATGAAAGCGGCGGAAGAATTATCGAAGGAAGGCATCGAAGCCGAGATCGTGGACCTGCGTACATTGCGCCCGCTCGACATGGAACCCGTGCTCGAGTCGTTCAAAAAAACGAATCGCGCCATCGTCGTCGAAGAAGGCTGGAAGTCTTATGGCGTCGGCTCCGAAATCGTCAGCCGCATCTATGAAGAAGCCTTCGACTACGTGGACGCACCCATCCTGCGCGTGGCGCAAAAGGAAGTGCCGCTTCCGTACAACCGCACGCTCGAACAGGCTGCATTGCCGCAAGTGCCCGACATCATCGCTGCGGCAAAGGAGGTGTTGCGCTAATGGCTGAAACCATCAACATGCCCAAACTTGGCTTCGACATGGCCGAGGGCCTGCTCGTCCGCTGGGTCAGGCAGGTTGGCGAAAATATCAACAAGGGCGACGTACTCGCCGAAATCGAAACCGACAAGGCCACTGTGGAAGTTGAATCGCCCGCGAGCGGTGTTGTATTACAACACATCGTTGACCAGGGGACGATTGTTCCCGTCAACGCGCCGATCGCAGTAGTGGGAAAGGCGGGGGAAAAGGTGGACGTTGCGGAAAGTGGAAAGAAGGGGGAAGAAAGAAAAGCGGAAGAAAGACCTGCGCCTCAGACTCAGCCGATTCCTGTTTCTGTTCAACAGGCGACATCCTCGCTGGAGGCTGGTTCTGTCAAGGCATCGCCTCTTGCCAAAAAGATCGCGCGCGATAATAACGTGAATCTCGCTTCGGTTCAAGGGACAGGTCCGGGTGGACGCGTTGTTCGCAGGGATGTGGAAGCGGCTCTTTCAAGTGGGCAACGCCTTCAACCGGCGACCCCCCACTACCAACCGGCTGTCGAAGACAAAGTCATCCCCACTACCAAACTCCGCCAGGCCATCGCGCGCCGCATGACCGAATCCAAGACCTCTGTCCCGCACTTCTACGTGACTTATGAATACAAGATGGACACGGTCCTGGCGTTGCGGAAACAAATTAATGATTACCTGCCTGATAACGAGAAACTCTCTGTCAATGATTTCATCATCAAAGCTGCGGCACTGACCCTGTGCCAATTCCCCAACTTGAACGCGTCGTTTGCTGGAGACAAGACCGTCCGTCACGGCGCGGTCAACGTAGGTGTTGCCGTCGCAGTGGAAAACGGCCTGCTGACCGTCGCTCATAAAGACACTGACCAAAAGCCTCTGCGCCAAATCTCCAGTGAAGTCAAGGCGATGGTTGCGCGGGCGCGTGAAGGCAAGGTCAAGCCCGAAGACATCGAGGGTTCGACTTTTTCGGTCAGCAATTTGGGAATGTACGCTGTGGAGAATTTCATCGCCATCCTGAATCCTCCCGAAGCCGCAATTTTGGCGGTCGGCTCCGCGCGCGAAGTGCCTGTCGTGGAGAACGGTGAAATCAAAATCGGCTGGAGGATGAAAGCCACCATCTCCGTTGACCACCGCGTCAGCGACGGTGCCGAAGCCGCCCAGTTCATGCAAACCCTGGCGGGGTTCCTGGAAAATCCTGTCAGGATGCTGGTGTAATATGGTGAAAAGAATTCAATCTGCTCAAACCGGCGCATAAAAGCGGGTCTAGCCTTTCGGCGAAGGGACGACCATCCCAAAACAAGGGACAAATGTCACTAGATTCGGGTTGAGGGGAATGCCATAATGGTGACAAGGGATTCGAGTTCTCGAACCCCCGAGACTTGGCGTTAACCGCCGAATGGAGGAGCCATGACAGAAGAAAAGAAGCCACTCAAGCCTGAGAATGTCGATTTTGGTTTTCAGTATCTCTACGTTCTGCGCGAACTGCAGCTCAAGGGCGCCGACAAAACGAAACTGGATAGCGTGGCCGACGCGGCCGCGCGCATGTTCCTGATTGGCTGGGGGCTCTCCCTGGATGAGGTGGACGAGGCGAATCGGGTGTTCTGGAGCAGGCTCGAGAAGAACGAATTGGGCAACCTCCAGACTGCCCTTCAAAATCTGAAATCCCGCGTGGGGGGGAATGTTTCAGATATGAATCATTTCGTTGTCGAGGCATGTGCCGTGGCAGCGATGGACCTGGACCTTTCCGAAGGCGAGGTGGGCTTTATCAACGCCTTGAAGGATTTGTTCGACCTGCGCCAATCCGATGTGATGACCCTGCTCGAAAGAGGCTACAATACCGCCGTTGGTCTGCGGTTTTTCGGAAACGAGTACATCAAGGCGAATAGCAAATAGCGCAGGGCGATTAAAAAATGGAAGCGGGATGGACCTCGCAGGTTCGTCCCGCTTTTTATCGGTGACCGGCTGCGTTTGCATTTGTACTCGCACAAGGGCAAATGTTTGCGGTTGAATATCCTCATGACTATCCACTTGCTCAACTGCTTCACCTGTAATGCGCGCTGGCCCAGCACTCTGAAAACGGGCATGGCCTGTCTTCTGGTTGAGACAGATCAGGGATTGATTCTCGTGGACACCGGCCTCGGTCTGAATGATTATGCTGACCCTACCTGGATGACGCGGCTTTTCCGCGTTATCACAATTGTGCCCTTTGATCCGAATGAAGCAGCCGTCAGGCAAGTGGAGCGGTTGGGGTACAAGCCTGAAGACGTAATGCACATCCTCCTGACCCACATGCACTTCGATCACATCAGCGGTCTGTCCGATTTTCCGCGTGCTAAGGTTCACGTCCACACCCGCGAATACGACGCGTTTACCGATGGGAAAATCCTGCATTGGGACGAGTACGCCTACATCCCGCGCTACATCGCGCACAAACCTGAATTCATTCTCTATGAAATGATCGACTCGAAATGGTACGACTTTGACGCCATCCGCCTGCCCTTACAACCCGAAATGTATTTCATCCCTCTCTTCGGTCACTCGGCTGGACATTGCGGCGTCGCCATCAAGACATTGGGCGGCTGGTTCTTCCATGCGGGAGACTCGAGCGCCGTCTATGACACCGAAACTCCAAAATGGCTGATCAGACTCGTGCTCGGTCCTCACGACCCGCCCCTGAGAAAATTCAAACACGATCACCCCGAAGTCCTCATCACCAACAGCCACATGTTCCCCGAATTTTTTACCCAACACCCCACCGTCGCCTGATACGTGGCGTCTCTCTGCATTCTCTCCCTTTCCCTCACTGCCTGCCAGGTGTAGGCAGTGAGGGGTCTTAAGAGAACAAACTTCAGGGGTTGGCCGGCTTCGGAGCCCGTTTTCGTGCCTGGGTCATGGGTTTACGCCGCAAAAACTCTGGTGATTCGGCGCACAGTATTTAACGTCTCCTCCGACCATGGTCATCACCACATAAATGTCGGGGATTTGTTCGACGGGTGTCGCCAGTGGATTCGCGGATAGGATGACCAGGTCTGCGTATTTGCCGGGCGCGAGGCTTCCGATCACGTCCTCTTGATGAGCAGCGTAGGCGCCGTTGATGGTCAGCATCTCCAGCGCTTCCTGTACGGTGACTGCCTGCGCGGCCTGCCATGGTTCGGGTTGCCTGCCCTTGAATGTGTACAAAGTCACACCTTGATAGATTGTATCCACGACGGCAGCGTCGTTGGGTGGTGTTTGGAAATTATTCCTCCAGTCGGTACAACACCATGGATCGTCGGTGTTGCCAATAAGGAAAACGCCTGCATTGAGGAGATCGCGCCAGCGCGCTGTATGCTCCGCTTCGCCAACCGGGATGTATTTCTTGAAGGAAACATCGTCCGGCAGGCTTCCTGCATTGATAAATTGAACCGAGCCGATGATTCCTAGGTTCGCCATCATGCGCAGTTGTTCATCCGTCATTGTCCCGATATGCTCCAGGCGGAGACGCAAGGTGTCGTTGCCGCGTCCGTTCAGGCCTGCTTCGTATCCGTTCAAGACGATCTGGTTGGCTTTAGGGCTGAATGAATGAGTTGCCACCTGCCAGCCTGCCTGCGTCCCATCCAAAACCATTTGGGTGTATTGCTCCTGCGAGAAAAAGACCTGTTCCCCCCACTCGCGGTCGAGCGTGATCTTGAGACCCGCGATCTGCAAATAAGGGCTGTATTGTTGCAAGGGTTGATAGCCCTGCCACCACTTATCGTAGGTGTACTCGAAGTTCATGGTCAGATACATGGACACACGTAAGGGCAGGGCGTTGGCGCGATCCAGGTTTACCAACTCGTTCAGGCGCTGGTCGAAGACGAATAGTTCGTGAATGCTCGTCCAACCCTGCGAGAGCGCCTTCGCCATCATTTCCTCGGCTGAGACATTGCCGAAATGCCATCGGTCGCCGATGCGATGCGCGTGGGAATCGATGAAACCCGGGGTCAGAGTCAATCCCTGGAGGTCAATCAGTTTTGTGCCATCCCCCTTAAAATCCATCACATCCGCCTCGTTCCCGACAGCCAGAATTTCGTCCCCTTTAATGGCGATTGCTTCTGCTGTGGGCCGATCCCTCTCCATCGTCAAGATCGTTCCGTTGAAATAGATCACATCCGCCGCGTTGATGACAGGCCTCGGCGTTGAGGTCTCTCCGCCCTCGTATCCTGATACTTCGATTTCCCTCCACGCCACCCAGGAGGGGCTTTGGGTTGTCACGATCCTGATTACTCGAATGCCAGTTAACGGTTCGCCGGGAACGAACTCGAGCGCCTGGCCATCGAAAGTGGCCCCGCCAAACTCGTGGACCAGCCTCAGTTGTTCGACGGAGTCGCCCGCAAGTACCCGGTGGAGCGTTTCGCCGTTGGGATATTGTGCGACAATCAGGCGGATTCTGGTGACCACCGCGGCTGTCCCGAGATCGAGTTGAATCCATTGCGGGACGGAACTCCCTGCGTTCCAGACGGTCTCGGGATTTCCGTCCGCGGCGTTCTGTGGTGGTTCGTCCTGCCTGTGCGCGGAAGCGGTGACGTCCCCATTCAGCGCGAGGTTGCTGACGGCCGGCGCTGAGGCGCTGACGCCCACAGGGCCGGCGGGAGAGGGCTGTGTTGCCGCATCCTTCTCCGGACTGCAACCAATGAGGAGCAGGATGAGCAGGGCAAAAATGAACCTGCGGGTATTTTTCATTTCTTCGCTCCAGTATCGCTTGAATCTCTCGCCGCGCCACCTGCCGTTTCTCGGCTGTGGCGAATTGAAGCAATATACCACATCGAAATAAAAATATAACCCACTAGTTTTGTTATTTGTGAATATTTGTGCATCTTTTCGGACTCGTCACTGCAAACGGGACATTGAATGAATACCTGTCGCCTCCCAAGGTAACGGATATAATTGAGAAACGGCTGAACAGGTTTCCGCCGCCTTTACCATAAACACCTGGAATAACCTTTATTTATCTCCTCACCGAATTCCTCGACGAACTTGTCTTCGGGCTGGGTGAAACCGCCTGGCCGCTCCTGCGCGACGACTTGAGTCTCACTTACACCCAGATCGGGCTGTTGGTCAGCCTGCCGGGCATCATCGCCGCATTGATCGAGCCCTTCCTGGGCATTCTCGGCGATGTATGGAAGCGCCGCGCTCTCATCCTCGGAGGCGGTGTTTTCTTCACCGCCTCTCTGATCCTGACCGCGCTCAGCCACAGTTTCGTGCCTTTGCTGATTTCGTTCATTCTGTTTTATCCAGCCTCGGGCGCCTTCGTCAGCCTGTCGCAAGCCAGTTTGATGGATTCCGCTCCCGACCGCCACGAACAGAACATGGCGCGCTGGACCTTCGCGGGATCACTGGGCAACGTGCTTGGCCCACTCCTGCTCGGCGCGTTCGCCTACTTTGGATTGGGGTGGCGCGGGGCGTACGCTTTCCTCGCAGCCTTATCCGCTTTTTGTTTGATTGCCGCGTTCCGCTTCGTCCCACCTGACAAAAATCCCGCCCCCCATATACCAAGTTTTTCCAGTGTCCTCGATGGGTTTCGCGCTGCCTTCAACGCGCTCAAGCGCAAGGAAGTCTGGCGCTGGCTGCTTCTGCTCGATTTTGCCGATTTAATGATGGACGTCCTGTTGGGTTATCTCGCCCTTTATTTCGTGGACGTGGTTCATGCAACGGAAACGCAGGCCGGCATTGCCGTGACTGTGTGGCTGGCCCTCGGCATGATCATGGATCTGGTCTTCATCCCGTTCATTGACAAACAGCCGGACAGCATCAAGTTTCTGCGCCGCACGGCTTTCCTCGAGATTCTGGCTTTTTCGATATTCCTGATCGTGCCCGGCTTTATCCCCAAACTAATTGCCGTCATCTTCGTCAACATCTTCAACATCGGCTGGTATCCTGTTTTACAGGGACGCCTCTATTCGGCCCTGCCGGGCCAGAGCGCCAGCCTCATGGCCATTGGCTCGGTCACTGCGCCGCTGACAAAACTCTTTCCCTTCCTCGTTGGACTGCTTGCCGACCAGTTCGGGCTCGGTATTGCCATCTGGCTCTTGTCCCTCGGCCCGCTTGCCCTGATCATTGGCCTTCCTCGTCGACCGTCCAACCCATAATAACCTTGAACCCGCAACCTTCGACCTCCGTTTACATCCACATCCCCTTCTGCACCCATCGCTGCGCCTACTGCGACTTCAACACCTACGCGGGACAAGAATCTCTGATGCCCGCGTATGTTGACTCTCTTATCCGCGAAATCGAATTTGCCGGCAGACAACTTTCCAACCTACCAACGTTCAACGTTCCAACAATATTTTTTGGCGGCGGGACCCCCTCGCTTCTTTCTGGACCTCAGGTTGCCTCCGTTATGGACGCATTGCGCGCCGCCTTCATACTCACCTCCGACCTCGAGGCCACCCTCGAAGCCAACCCTGGGACTGTCTCGCCCGAAACACTCAACCAATACCGCGCCGCAGGCCTTAACCGACTTTCATTCGGAGTCCAATCTGCCCATGCCGAAGAGTTGCACCTGCTCGAACGCGCTCACGATTTCTTCGACGTGATCCAATCCGTGAAATGGGCGCGGCAGGCAGGCTTCCATAACCTCAACCTCGACCTGATCTACGGCCTTCCTGAACAGACCCTGCAGACCTGGCAGACCACTCTCCAGCGCGCCCTTGACTTACACCCCGAGCACATCTCCGCCTACGCGTTGACTCTCGAACATGGCACGCCTTTTGGTCGCTGGTCCACGCGCGGACTGATGCCCTCGCCCGATCCCGATCTTGCCGCGGAAATGTATGATTGGGCGAGTGACTATCTCGAAGCCACTGGCTACATTCAATACGAAATCTCCAACTGGGCCCGCGACTCTCAACCTTCAACTTTCGACTTGCAACCGAAATTTGCCTGCCGTCACAACCTGCAATACTGGCGCGGACTGCCTTATCTCGCCTTCGGTGCGGGCGCGCACGGATATTCCAATGGCTTTCGTTACTCCAATGTCCTTCGTATCAAAACTTATATTGACCGACTTGCCAATTCCCAATTTCCCAACTTACCATTTCCTCTCACCCCCGCCACTGTCAACCATCACAAACAAACCCTGCGCGACGACATGGGCGAATTCATGATGACAGGCCTGCGCCTGACGCGCGAGGGTGTCCCATTCACTGAATTTGAAAGACGCTTTGGATCGCGCTTGGATGAAATTTACGGAAAAGAAGTCGAAGAGTTGACGCGGCTGGGGCTGCTCGAGTGGCAGGCCGAACGTCTAAGGTTGACGCGGCGGGGGCGTCTGCTGGGGAATCAAGTCTTCATGCGCTTTGTCGGGTAGCAGAAAACAAACAGGGACACGAGCCGTGTCCCTGTCTTGTCTAACGGTTCAATTTACGGGTAGGTGCAGTAGTATACGACCGCGATGACGATGCTTCCGTTTTGTCTCCATGCACAGCCCGCCGCCTCACAACTGGCCTGGTTTGTGTACTGAGACGGATTCTGGCACCCTGTTTCTCCGGAGGGCGGTTCGTTGGGCGGACATAACATTGGTTCAAAACCAGTCGGGGCGAAGCCAAAGGCCGCGCGGCAGGTGTTGTCCACGGCGAACAAATCCTTCAACGGATAATACTTTTTATCCCTGACGGGCGAGCCTGCCTGTTCCTCGGTGAAGCGGTCCACATAATCGAGTTTGCCCGCGTCTTTCAGACCCGCATCGGCCAGCACGCCGTACATGAAAGATGAGCCGGTGAGCGCCTTTTTGAACGCGAATTGCAGGTCTGGGCCGGCTGTGCCCATGCGCACCCAGGCCAGGTCGGGATCGTCGCCCGCGCCCAGGCCGCCGTTGAAGGCCAGTGTTTCGTAGCCGTTTGTCGAGATCGGCGCGTCCGATTTTTCCGCGGAAATACCACTGGTGTCGTGATTCTTGTCGGTGAGGACTTGGATATTGTCGTTCGTCCAATCCGCTTTGTAGGGCGGGCGCGCCAGAATGAGGATGTCTCCAAAACCGTCTGCGTTCGTATCGAACTCGACGCCGTAATTGATTCCCATTTCATGGTTGGGGTTACTGCCGGCCAGATTGATGGAGATGTAATACCAGGCTGAATCCTCGGAGATATTGAAAGTATCAATGTCAAGGTCAGGAATATAGGTCATATCCTGCAAGAAAGGGCGCTCGAGGCGGTTGATGTCGTACGAGTCGCCGTAAGGTGCGCGTTTTTCCGGTCCGGTCCCGGACGAATTGACATCGTAGATCACCGACCCTGCCGTGACCGAACTTGCCGGGAAGACCACGTGATTGACCACCGGCGCCAGTGTCGCGGTTGCGGCGGGCGGGGGCGCTTCTGTGGCGGGCGCGCTGACTTCTGGTGTTGCAGTGACGTAGACGATCTCTGTCGCGGCGGAGGGTGGGGCGGCATTCATCCCCGGCAGGCTGCAGGCCAGAACGATCACAAGGAAGGCGCTGGCCGAAAATAATAAATGGGACTTGCGGATTCTCATCATGCTCTCCTCCGATTTGGTTTTGCTTATTATGCTTGTTTTTTTGCGAATTTCAAGATGCTCCAATTGTCCTAAGGATGGCGGGCGCGATGCCGGTCAGGTCGTGCAGACCCGCCCCAAAGTCCCGGCGCGTTGCGAGCCTTCCAATCAGCAGGCAGGGGACGGGATTGAATGTATGCCGCCGCGTGGACAGGTCCTCGAGGTTGCCGTGGTCGGAGGTCAGCAGGATGAGTCCATCGCGATCCTCCCACGCTTCCACGAGGCCGCCGAGCACGGCGTCGAAGGTTTCGAGCAGGGAGACGGCCTTGTCCATTTCCTGACCATGGCCGGCGTAATCGGTGGCCCAGTATTCGAAGAGGGAGAAATCGTATGCGCTTGCCAGTGAGGCGGTCCTATGCCCGCTTTCTTCAGGCGAATAAATCGGCGCTTCTTTGATTTTGAGAAAATCATGCCAGCCCTGCCCGGTGAAGTCGGCGGGCAGGGCGCGGCCCGCGAAATAATCTTCTTGCGTGAAGAGCGAAAATCCTGCCGATGTGACCGCCAGCGGAATGGAAGAGTAAATTCGCTTTCCGCTGTAGATGCCGCTAAAATAACGCGGTGGATAGGCGTTGAGCAGAGCGGCGGCTCTTTGCTGTCCGCGTAACGTTGCGAACACGGTCCTGCCATTGTTGAGATAACCCGCCACAGCGCGGTTGGGTTTTGGGCCGTAATGGTAGCCGAGTTCGGCGGGGATGTTGATGCCGGTCAACAACACGGCCTGACCGGTGGCGGATTGCGGCAGGCCTTCGACACCCAGATTTGCATCCAGTGACAGGAGCGAAGCGCGGTCGGACTCGAAGGGCGCAGAGGAAGCGGTCATGGGTTGGCCACCGAGCAGGGCGCGCAGGCGCGGCATCTCTGCGCGGACGAAGGGGTTGATTTCGGGGTCGTCCGTGCCCAGGCCGATTCCATCGAGGAACAGAAACAGGACTCGCATGGTCTGATTTTACTCCGCTTTGGCGGTTTGATTGAAAAACCCGCTCTATGCGCCGTCCTCGGCGCTGGATTTTCTCGTAAAACGCCGCCGGGGACGGCGGCTGGAGCGTAGTCATTGACAACCTTTGCATGCGCACAATTTCTGGCTTGACGGCGCGCACAGTTCATCGGATAATCACGGCGGCCGTTCTTTGTTACAATTAACCTGTTATGACCGACGCTCCCCTCATTGTCGAGAACCTGTCCTTTCGTTACCGCGACCGTCAGGGCGCGGCGATCCGCGATATTTCATTTTCGGCTCGCGCCGGGGAAATCCTTTTGATCGCCGGAGCCAGCGGCTGCGGCAAGACGACCCTCATCCGTTGCGTCAACGGACTCATTCCGCGCAGTTACAAGGGGGAGGTGAGCGGACGCGTCATCATCCACGGCGAAGACACCGCGAAGATGAAACTGTCCACGATCTCGCAAAAGGTCGGGACGGTTTTGCAGGATCCCGAGCGTCAAATCCTCGGGACGAAGGTGCTGAACGAGGTCGCGTTTGGACTGGAGAATCTCGGCCTGCCGCGCGAGGAGATTTATCAGCGCGTGGACGAGTCGCTGGCGCATTTGAAGATTCAGCACTTGCGCGACCGCGACACCTTCCTCCTGTCAGGTGGCGAAAAACAAAAGGTGGCGCTGGCAGGTGTGCTGGCGATGCGGCCTTCGATTCTGCTGTTGGATGAGCCGCTGGCGAGTCTCGACCCTGCCAGCGCGGCAGAGACCCTGGACGCCGTCCGCGCGCTGGCCGACGAGGGGATGACCGTCCTGATGGTGGAACATCGCGTCGAAGACGTGCTGCGGATTCATCCCGAGCGCGTGATGTATATGGGCGAGGGTGAAATCCGTTACCTGGGGGATTTGAAAGGGTTATCACAAGTGGTGA
>DAOTXP010000024.1:0-6543 GCA_034435275.1 Anaerolineales bacterium
CGATGAGCAAACACTACGCCTACGTGGTCATTGACAACGAAGCAGGCATGGAACATCTCTCGCGCCGCACCACGCGCGACGTCCAGCACCTGCTCATCGTCAGCGACCCGACCCAGCGCGGGCTGGTCGCGGCGCAGCGCATCGCGGACATGCGCAAGGAATTGGATATCAACATCGAGAAAGCCTGGCTGATTTTCAATCGCCTGGCCGGCGAAATGCCCCCCGATTTGAAAGCCTTTGTCGAAAAAATGGATGTGCCTCTGCTGGGCGTTATCCCGGCAGATGAGGCCCTGACCGCCTTCGAGTTTTCGGGCCGCCCGCTGGTGGAACTGGGAGACGAGTCACCTGTGTATCGGGCGGTCGCGAAGATGATGAATGATATCCTCTAGGCGTATCAAGACCAAGACAACAAAATCATCTTCCTTTCGCATGGAAAAGGGGGATTACTTCGGCCCGCGCCCTCGCAAAAACGGCGCACACTATTTTGGGTTGGCGGGCGGCACGAGCAATTCGGTTTCCAGAACCAGGTGGAAGAATGTCTCCACCACACGCGGGTCGAAGTGGCGGCCGGATTGTTCGCGGATGTAGGCCAGCGCCTTGTCGGCGGGCCAGGCCGGGCGGTAGGGACGCGCCGAGGTTAACGCATCGTACACGTCCACAACAGCAAACAGGCGGGCTACCATGGGAATCTCATTGCCTTTGAGGCCGCGCGGATAGCCGCTCCCATCCCATTTCTCGTGATGGCAATAAGGGATGTCCAGCGCGGGACGCAGGTAGGCAATGGGCGAGAGCAGGTCATACGCCAGGCGCGGATGTTCGCGCATGATGGCCCATTCCTCCTCGGTCAACGCGCCGGGCTTGCGCAGGATTTCGTCCGGGACACCCATCTTTCCGATGTCGTGCAGCAATGCACCGCGGCGGATATGGGGGATCTGCTGTTCCGGGAGGCCGACACGCCTCGCGAGGGCCAGGGTCAGCTCGGTGACGCGCTGGGTATGGCCCTCGGTCTCGCGGTCGCGTAAATCGAGGGCGTGCGACCAGCCTTCGATGGTGGCGTCGTATGCCAGGGCCAGCTCGATGTTGGCGTTCTCCAACCCTTCGAACATGCGGGCATTATCCACGGCCAGCGCGACCTGGCCGGCCAGGATATTGAAGAACTCGAACCAGTCCGAGGCGGGTTCCAGCCGGGCGCGGTGGAAGATTTCGAGCACTCCGGCCACCATCCCCTTCGAGATGAGAGGGATTGCTATATAGGATTCGAATCCTTCGGCTTCCAAATATTGTGGTTTTGTAAAACAGGAAGCGATGACAGCGCGGTCGGAGGATCGGATCACGGAGCGCTTGAGCGCGGCCTGACCGGCGAGACCGCCTCCCAGTCGCGGGACGACGCGGCTGGCCTCCGCGGTACGGAAACCAATCCCCGCCGCGTAATCCATGTCCAGCGTGACAGGGTTGAGCAAAAGTACCGAGGCCGCATCCACTTTCAGCAAATGGATGGTTTGCTCGAGGGCCACATGCAGGCTCAAACGCAAATCGTTGGAGGAGTTGATGGCCATATCAATGGCATGGAGGGCCGAGAGGCGCTGGATATTCCCTTCCAACTCTTCGAAGAGCCGGGCGTTTTCGATCTCCACAGCGGCGGCGTTGGCTACCAGGGTGAGCAATTCCACATCCGCGTTGCGGAAGCGGTCGGGCACATAACCCAGCACCTGGATCAGGCCGATCGCCTTGCCGTCGGTCATCATCGGCACGTAGAGCGCGGACCGCGCCTGCCGCTCGGGGGAAGCATCGAACACATAGTAGGGTTGAATGCCCTGACTGCCATTGCTGCTGATGATCAATGGCTGACCGTCATGGATCACGCGGCTGAACTCGTCTCCCCCGGAGGGGCTGTACGGCATGGACGGCAGATCAGAGGGATTGACAAAACCGCCTTCGAAATATCCACAGACAGCCTGGATCTGTTCCTGTTCCGGTTCATAGCGAAGGATAAGAATTCCGCACACATCGGGCAGCAAACCATAGATTGCCTCAACCAGGCGCTTGTACAATGCTGCCAGGTCGCTGGTCTCCGCCAGCACCTGACCAAGGCGGCTGACGGCCGTCAACTGCTTGGCCTGCAAGGCAGTCTGTTCGTACAAGGCGGCGCGGTGGAGCGCGTTGGCGGTCATGTTTGCTACAGAGAGGAGCAGGCTCAACTCACCCTCCGAGAAAGCGGGCGGGAGGACGCCCTCCCTTTCACTGCGACAGACACACAGCACACCGATCACCTGCTCCTGGGCGATCAACGGCACGAACGCGGCCGCGCGTACGGCCTCGATACCTTTGAGGTGTACCAATCGCGGGTCATCCTGAATATTGGCGCTGACGTATGGCCGGCGGGAGGCAATCACCTCGCCGGTCACCCCCGCGCCGGCGGGAAGAATGGTGCCGGTCAAGGCCTCCACGGTACCGCGCGCCAGTTCCAACACGACCGGCTCATCCACGGAAGAAACAGAGGCGAGCGCGGCGCCGTCGGAATGTAACAGTGCCAGCAACTGGTCGAGAATGATTGGTAACATTTCTGCACGGGTGGAGGCCCGGCGGAGGGCGACGGAAACCTGGCCGATGGATCCCAGTTCCCTGGCGCGCTGACGCGTCTCTTCCAACAGGCGGGCGCTGTACACGGCCGCGGCGGCGGTACCGGCGAACAGGGAAAGCAGACGGGCGTCGTTCTCGGTGAACCTGCGCTCGGAGTCGCCGATCTCGTCCACGACCAGGACGCCGATCAGTTCGCCTCCATAGACCATCGGCACCTGAAGGACCGCGCGCAAAGGAATACCATCATATTTCGGAGAGCGTCCCTCCCAGACATGATAATCCTCGATAATCATGGGTTTACGAGTCTGGGCCACACGCCCGGCAACGCCTTCTCCCATCTGCATTTCGAGGCCGGGCATGGGGGGCAGACCGATGTTCACTGCCAACTTGAGAACATTGCGGGCCGCGTCGAACAAATAGATTCCGCCAGCCGGGGCGTGGATCAGGTCCATCGCCCGCTGGGTGATGCTTTTCAACTGTTCGTCCAGTTCCCTGATCTCGGCCAGGTCACGGGTCGTCTCATATAGGACGGAAAATTCGCTGGCGCGTTCGTGGCTTTCGTGGAAGAGCCGTGCATTCTCGATGGCTACCGCCGCCTGCGCCGCCAGTGTAACCAGCAGGCGTTCGTCCGCCTCGTCGAAGGCATTCGGTATCTCGCTCTCGACGGCAATCGAGCCGATCACCCGCTCCCCGATCTTCATGGGCACGTACAAACCGGAACGAAGCCCCGGATAGGTGTTCGCGTAGCGCGGGTCTTTCTCAACCGCGCCGCTGCGCACCGCCTCGCCATGCTGGATCACCCATCCGCTCAAGCCCTGACCGACGCGGGAGACCTGACGGTTCAACCGCTCCTCCTCCTGCGCGGCCGCGGAAGAATCTATGCCGGGGATACTGAACGCCAGTATGTCGAGCCGCCCCGTCTGCCAGTCCACACGGCGGATGGCGATGTGATGCCAGTTCAGTTTTTCCTGCATGATCTCGATGATCTTGCGGGCAATGGCGCGCGGCTCGAGCAGTTGACCGATGGCAATTCCGTTCGCGTACAGCACTTCCAGTTCGGCGGCGCGGCGCTTGAGATTAATATCGGCTTTTTCCCGCTCCGTGATATCCAGAATGACCGCCAGGAAGACTTGCGTCTCTCCATGTGCGACCAACTGCAAATGCACTTCCACAGGGTACAGACTGCCGTCCGCGCGGCGGTGGTTGGTGTGAAAAACGATACTCTCCTTTTCCCTCCTTAGCAGGGGCGCAATCAGGCCGCGAAACGAATCGTCATCGAACTCCGGCTTCAAGTCGAGCGGGGTCATGGCGCGCATTTCTTCGGCGGTGTATCCCAGGTTTTCGAGCGCGCCGCGGTTGACGAACTGGAACTTCAACGTCTGCGGATCGAACAGATAGATTTCATTCAGGCTGGATTCCAGCACATTCACCAGCCGCAGGCGATCTGACTCTGCCTTTCTCCATTCGGTGATGTCGGTCAGTGTGCCTTCGTAATAGATCACCTGCCCCATTTCGTCCCGCACCGCGCGGGCGTTATCCAGCACGACGATCTCGCGGCCGTCCTTCCGTCGCAGGACGAGTTCCGCATTGTGGACCTCACCCTGCGTCTCAAGCGGCTTCTTGAATTGCTCGCGATCCGCGGCCCGCACGTAGAGATCGCGCCCGATATTCAGATGTAAAAGTTCATCCGGGGAGGCGTATCCCAGCATGCGCGCCAGGGCGGGGTTGGCGGCAAGGATGCGCCCGTCCGGAGTGGAGCGATAGATTCCGTCAGGCATGTGCTCGAACAGCCCGCGAAAATCCGCTTCCGATTGGCGCAGGGCCTTCTCCACCTCGCGTTGTTCCGTGATATCCTGGCCCGAGCTCAACACCCCGATGATTGTCTCGCCATCCCTCAAAAACGCGTTGTGCCAGGAGATCACCCGTTCCTCCCCGCGCGCCGTCACCACTGTGGTTTCTATATGATCCAGAGGTGGGATTTCACCCGAAACATTGGCCTTGAAAATCGCCTCTATCGCCGCACGGTTTGCTCTGGGAATAAAACGGCTGAAAAAATTCTGGCCAAGGATGTCCGCGTCCACTACTCCCAGCACTTCGCAGGCGCGGCGGTTGGCCAGTGTCACGCGCCCCTGTAAATCCAGGACGATCACGATCACGTCCGCGATATCGAGATAGCTCCAAGTCTGGTCGGCTCTGGCAGAGACAACCCTCCGGGCCTGCCTGGGCGGGGACGCGGCCGGGCGCGGGCGTTTCACGCCCCGGCTTTTGGTCTCGCTCTTGTTCCGTGACGAGGCCTGCTTCCGCTTTACCAATCGTTCCTTCACTTGGGTCATTTTCCTTGATTAAAATGACATTGAATAAGGCAGGTTCATTCTACAACTTTAACCTTCCTGCGACCATTGCACTTCCGTAAACGAAGCCGGAAGCCGATTTGCAAAATAGAAAACCCCGGACGGGCCGCGTCCGGGGAGAGAGTACTGCGACAGAAGTCATTTATGGGCTGAACGGAAGAACATACGCCGCCAGTTGCTCAGGGGAGATCTTCCCCCCGATATATGCCAGAACGTCCTGCCAGCGGACGATCAGGGTGCCGTTCTGGTTGAAATGGTCGAAAGCAACGACTTGGATAAACTCGATGGAGGCCGGCATGTGCTCCACGATCTTTTTGCGAACGCCCTCCTTTTCAAAGACGTGGATCACTTCCACGAAGGCCCGCTCCGTGCTACACTACACGACGGATGCATGATCCATTCGCACTCGACGCTGATGCGGAGCGTGATGATGAGCGGTGGATTGCCGTTCGCATCGAAGCCGACGTCCGCCACATAGAATTTGGCATCCATCGCCTCCCCCAACGGATCAGCGCCGCGCAAAGCACCGTTCAGCGCATCCAGAATCACCAGTGGATTCGGGACGGGGGTGGCCGAGGGCGTGACAGGTGTGGGCGTCCAAAGGGTGGCTGTCAAAGTTTCAAACGCGTTTGTCCACCAAGTTGAGGGCGGGGTGATGGTGATGTCCGCGCACGCGCTTAGAAGGATGAACAAGCACAATGGAATGATCAGGAGGAAAAGTCTTCTCATCGCGCGGCCTCCCTTGCATTGGATACGTCTATCATAGCGCAATTACGGAGGCTTGTCATGTGTGATTTATCACTGACCGGCATACGCCTGCCCCACGCCCTTATCGTCTGCTATAATCTCCTCCATGATTTTGGTCACCGGCGCGACAGGATTCATCGGCCGCGCTCTGCTGCGCCACTTGTTCGAGCAGGAACGCCCCCTGCGCGCCCTGATCCGCGCCTCGCGGCGGACGCCGCGCCTGCCCATCGGCGTCTCCGTGGAGGTGGCCGTCGCCAGCCTGGGCGATGTGCGCGGCCTGCGCGCCGCCCTGAGCGGCGTGGACACGGTCTTCCATCTCGCCAGCGCCGAATGGGAGGGGGCGCGCGGCAGTCTGCGCGCGACCGATATCGAGGGCACAAAGAATCTGTCCGAAGCCGCCGCGGACGCGGGTGTGAAGCGCATCCTCTATCTCAGCCATCTCGGCGCGCATCGCGCTGCGGGCTATCCGGTCTTCAAGGCCAAGGGCATCGCCGAGGAGTATATCCGCCGCTCCGGGGTCCCGTATACGATCGTGCGCTCGGCCATCGTCTTCGGCCCGGAGGATCACTTCACCACCGAGCTGGCGCGCCTCCTGCGCGCCGCGCCCGGTCTCTTCCCCCTGCCCGGCGGCGGACGCGCCGTCGTCCAGCCCTTGTGGGTCGAAGACCTGGTCACCTGCCTGCTGTGGGCCGCAGACAACCCCGAAATGGAAAACCAGACCTACGAGATCGGCGGCAGTGAGTACTTCCCCATCCGTCAGGTGATCGAAATCCTGATGGACCTGACCCGCCGCCGCCGCCTGCTGGTGGACCTGTCCATGCCCAGCCTGCGCGCCCTCACGATCTTCCTCGACACCTTCGTGCCG
>DAOTXP010000025.1:0-3188 GCA_034435275.1 Anaerolineales bacterium
GGCACGCCCGAAAGCCCAACCAGCGTTTCCATCAGCATGGCCTTGCCTTCCATAACTGGCATTCCTGCCAGCGCGCCGATGTCGCCGAGTCCGAGCACAGCCGTGCCATCCGTGACGATGGCGACCATGTGACTGATGCTGGTATACGTCCACGCCAGCGACGGATCGGCGGCAATCCTGCGGCACACGTCGGCCACGCCGGGTGTGTAGACGCGCCGCAGGGTGGTCATGGACTCAATCGGATAGCGCGAGCGGATGGCGATCTTGCCTTTTTGATGCAGTTCGAGCACCTCGTCACGCACCTGAAGAACGCGCGTGCCGGGGTTGCCGCGTATGGCTTCGAGCACGCGCTCGATATGAGCCTCATCTTCGGCATAGAGCGTGATGTCGCGGATGATGTTCTGCGAGGTCTCGGTCAACATTTCGATACTGCCGATATTGCCCCCGGCGTTGGAAATGGCGGTCAGCAGTTGCGCCAGCGTGCCGAGCGCCTGTGAGTTGCGCACGCGCACGGTGCGCATGAGTTTTCGTTCCCAGGCCATAGGTTGACTCCTTTTGCATGGGCCATTTTAACGCGAATACCGCGAATGAACGAATGTCGCGAATTCAAATTGATCATTCGCGCCTTTTGCTCACCCGCGCAATTCGCGCTGGATATTATTTCAGCAAATCAGGTAATTGATCGAACGACTCGATCACCGCGCACGCGGCGTCAGGGAAGAGTCCGTTTGGGTCGTAGAGCACAGGCCGAAGTCCCGCGCGCAGCGAGCCGACCACATCGGCGAAATAATTGTCGCCGACGTACATCGTCTCGGACGCGGAAGTCCCGGCGCGTTTCAGGGCTTCGAGGAAAATGCCGGGGTCGGGTTTGAACGAATCCACCTCGCCGCCCGCCAGCGAAAACTTGAAATGCTGATTGAGTCCGATCTCTTCGAGGACTTGGGAATACGGCTCGCCGCGGTTCGAGACCACGCCGAGGACGAAGCCCGCTTCTTTCAACGACGGGAGCAGGGTGCCCAGTTCGGGCGGAGTCCACACTTGGGGCTTGTACGACTCGCGCATGTGGGCGGAAGCCTGCGGCGCAAGCGCCTCGGCCTGCGCGGGGGAACAGCCCATGGCCGTCAAACGCCGCCTGCCAAAGTTGACCCAGAACTCCGCCGTATCGCCGCCGAATTTTTTTATGTCGGAATGGATCTCGAGTGAATTGGCGAAGTAAAAATGCTCCCAGCGTGCTGCGCGGCGACGGGCTTCTTCGCTGACGGAAATCCCAAGCCCGACGATATATTCGGTGAAGACCTCGCCGCCCGAAGGGACGTGATGACGGAGCGTGCCGTCGAGGTCGAAGAGGATGGATTTGATTCCGTTGGGCGAGAGCATGTTGAAGGTCGCAGGTTGAAAGTTGGAAGGTTGAGGCATCAACCGCCAATCTCGGACATCACGCGGTTGAGCGGGATGACGCCGTCGGCAAGGCCGTGGCCCCAGGGCTTGTCCCACACGCCGTCGAGGATGAGTTTGCGCAATTCGTCGAGGGTCGCGCCGTCGCGCAAAGGGGTAAGCAGGTCCACTTCCTTTTCGCGCAACAGGCACAGCCGCAGCCGGCCATCGGAGGTGAGGCGGGCGCGGTTGCAGGAGGCGCAGAACGGCATGGTGACCGAGGAGATGAACCCCACGTCGCCTTTTGCGCCGGGCAGGCGGAAGAGACGCGCTTCACCGTCCAGCTTGCCGCCGTTGGCGACTTCCATTTTGCCGAGAGCCGATTCGATCCGTTCCTGAATCTGCGCGGCAGTGACCACCTGCTGAGTCTGCAAATCGGTGGCGCCCGCGAAGGGCATCATCTCGATGAAGCGCATCTGCCAGGGATGGTCGAAGGTCAGGCGGGCGAGGTCAATGGCATCTTCCTCGTTGTAACCTTTGACGACCACCGCGTTGAGTTTGATGGGCGCCAGGCCGGCCTGCTCGGCCGCCAGGATGCCGTTCCACACATCCTCCACCTTGCCCCAGCGCGTCAGGGTGTTGAATTTTTTCGGGTCGAGGGTGTCAATGGAGATATTGACTCGGCCGAGTCCCGCCTCAGCCAGAGGTCTCGCCAGTTTGGACAGGAGCACGCCGTTGGTCGTCATGGAAACGGCGCGGATGCCCTCGGTATGGGAGATGCCGCGCACGATGTCCACGATATTGGCACGCACGGTCGGCTCGCCGCCGGTCAGGCGGATCTTGTCGAAACCGAGGCTGGCGAACAGGCGCGTGAGCAGGAACACTTCATCGTCCTGCATCATTTCCGAGTTAGGGCGGAAGGTCATGTCCTCGGGCATGCAGTAGACGCAGCGCAGGTTGCAGTGATCGGTGAGGCTGATGCGCAGGTAACGGATGTTGCGTCCGAAACGGTCTATGGCCATAGGGATTCTGAGGCTGTAAATTTACCATGCCCGTCCGATTCGCAAAAGGCAAAAATTGACTGTGCCCTTTTCGCCATTTGACTAGGCAAGGCAGGCGTGCTATCATGCAGAAGATTATTCCTTTTTTATTGCCGGCAGGGGCGGCTTTGCCGTCGAGCCGGCGCCTCGGATTTATCCAGGAGGATCCAATGAGCGTGGAATTTATTTTCCGTTTGATCGGTATGGTCGTGCTGGCGTTCATCGGCGGCTATTGGGGAGACTTGGTTTCGAGATTCAGGCCGGAGCAGGAATTACTCTACATTCTGACCTTTGGGCTGGTCGGCGCACTGGCCGGTCTGGTCTTGACCCCGTTCTTCACCACGCGCCCGGCGCGGGCCCTGCGCTCCCTGCTGGGACGCGTGGCCGCCGAGACGCTCTTCGCCGGATTGACCGGCCTGGTGGTCGGGCTGTTGATCGCGGCCCTGCTGGCCTTTCCGCTTTCGATGCTTCCGCCGCCCTTCGGAGATGTCCTGCCTTTCCTCGCCGTGCTGATCTTCGTCTATTTCGGCATCTCGCTGTTCATCATGCGGCAGGGCGACATCATGGGACTCTTGAGCGCCATCAGCGGACGCGGCGGCGAGGGCGGCTCGGCATCTTCGTGGACGAACCTCAACCGCAATATCTTACTCGACACGAGCGTGATCATTGACGGGCGGGTGGGCGACATCGCAAAGACAGGCTTCCTGCCGGGCACTCTGCTCATCCCGCGTTTTGTGCTTAACGAACTGCAATACATCGCCGATTCCGCCGACG
>DAOTXP010000026.1:0-2194 GCA_034435275.1 Anaerolineales bacterium
GTCTCGGTGATGGTGCCGACCAGTTTGACATCATCCAGAATCCGCACCAGCCGCGCGCCAATCAGTTCGCGGGCTACGGTCAACGTGGGGCGGTTGTAGAATTTACGGGGGAGGGGAGAATTTACCACGGAGATCACAGAGAGCACAGAGATTAATCAAGGTTGCTGTTCACGAAGCGCCTTACTCCGTCCTTGACCATTTTGACATTGAAGTTTATCAACAGGCCGACTTTGCAACCCGAGATCTTCAAATACGAAATAATTTGTGCATCGTGAATGGCTGCAAGCCTATCCACCGATTTGACTTCCACGATGACCTTGTCATTTACCAAAAGGTCAAGACGATAGCCGCAATCGAGTTGTACTCCTTTGTAAACTAAAGGGAGAGGCGCCTCGGTCAAGACTTTGTAGCCGCGCTGGTTTAATTCATAAACCAGGCAGGCTACGTAGGCGGATTCCAATAGACCTGGCCCCAACGCCTTGTGAACCTCAATTGCCGCGCCGATGATTGCTTCGGTGATTTTATTCAATTCCTCTCGTTCGGCCATCCATCCTCCTTATTCTTGAAGACAAAAAGAATCTCTGTGTTCTCCGTGTGCTCTGTGGTAAAAAATTATTTGAATCGCGCATCTCTCTGTATCGTCAACCGCAACCCATCTTCCAATTTGATCGAAGACTGGAAGCGGAGTTTCTCCTGCGCGAGTTTCAAATCGGCGCGCATGCGCGAGACGCCGCCCGAGGTCTGGGCGTTGTAGACCACATTGGCCTTGCTGCCTGTCGCATCCAGCACCAATTTGATCAGTCCCTGCACGGAGGTCTCCGTGCCTGAGCCGACGTTGATGACCAGCCCATTGATATGGGGCGCGGTGGCGGCGGCCACCATCGCGCTGACCACATCGTCCACATACACGTAATCGCGGGTCTGGGAACCGTCCCCGTGCGCGACCAGTGTCCCGCCGCGCAGGGCCTGGCGCAGATAATGCGGCACCACGGGCGGATGCGAGGGTGGCAGGTGCTGGCCCGGGCCATAGGCGTTGAAAATCCGCAGGCTGACGGTCTCGATACCCCACAGTCCGCCGATGGTGCGGACGTAATATTCCGCGGCCAGTTTCGAGACCGCGTAGGGCGAGCGCGGGTTGGGGACAGCCTCCTCGCGCAAAGGCATTTCGCCGAGGTCGCCGTAGACCGCGCCCGAGGAGGCCAGCACGACGCGCTTCACGCCCACGTCACGGATGGCCTCCATCAAACTGACCGTCCCGCCCACGTTGACCAGATTATATTCGCGCGGATACAGCACGGACTCGGGCACCGAGACGCGCGCCGCGAGATGATAGACCACATCCACTTCCTGGAGCAGGGTCCACAACTTGGGGCGGTCGTTCACGTCCCCGCGCGTGAAATGGACATCGGGCGCCAGCGCCCGCGGATCGCCTGTGGAGAGATCGTCCAGGCCGCGCACCTGATGCCCCTCGCGGGCGAGGTGGTTGGCAAGCGAAGAGCCGAGGAATCCCGCGGCTCCGGTGATGAGGAAGTTCATGGTGGGAGGATTATAGCATTAAGAGACAATCGTCATTCGAGCAAGCCAAGCGAGCGTGGCAATCCCCATTTATAGGGAAATTGCCTCCCGCAGGCTCGCAATGACGAGACAGTTTATGTTTTTGCTGTTAAACTCCCTGAATATTGCCACCCAAATTTGATTGACTCATCCCCATTCATGTGTTATTCTCCTTTGCATAGGATAACAGTAAGTTCACGTTGGTACAGGAAACAGCGGCAACTCACGGTTCATTCCGTGGGTTGTTTTGTTTTGCCCCGATGGAACAAACAGAACACCTAAAATTGTAGTTTTGCCAAAGGAGGCAAACAATGTCTGAACGTATCAATGGTACCGTCAAGTGGTTCAATGGCGACAAGGGCTTCGGCTTCATCGCCCGTGAGGGTGGAGCGGACGTTTTCGTCCATTTCTCCGCCATCCAGGGCGACGGGTTCCGTAACCTGCAGGAAGGCCAGAAGGTTGAGTTCGTCGTCGAGAAGGGCCCGAAAGGCCCGCAGGCGACCAGCGTCACCGTCCTGAGCTAGACCTGAAAAAGTGCCTGACGCGAAAGCGTCAGGCTCTTTTGATTCACAAGTGATTTTGAGGCGTGAACAAAGCGGCGTATCTGAAAAGCGCCCATGATCTTTGAAGATTAAAAAAT